>NZ_JBRRDR010000005.1:0-148996 GCF_056759755.1 Stenotrophomonas sp. STEN046 | reverse complement strand
GGGCAAGGTGGCTCTGGTCGCGGTGATGCGCAAGATGCTGGTGATCCTCAACGCCCGCAAAAGGGATGCGGAGGCCCAGATGGCCTCCGCATGACAAGACAGTTGCTACAGCGGCGATCAGAACCGGTATCGCGCGCCGAGCGAAACGAACTGCCCGCGCAGGTTGTACTGGCTGATGTCGAAGCCGTTGGAGCCGCCGGCCGGATCGAACGGCGGATCCCGGTCGGTCAGGTTCAGCACCGACAGTGACAGCGTGGTGTTGGCAATACCTTCGTAGGCCACGTACAGATCCAGCTGGTGGTACGGCTTGATCCGGTCACGCAGCCCGGGGTTGCTGCTCGCCGTGGCCACGCGCTGGTCGTAGCCGCTCACGTACTGCACGCTCAACGTGCTGCTCCAATCGCCCACCGCCCAGTTCAGCGAGGTGGTGCCGCGGGTGCGCGGCAGGGCGCCGTGGCGGTTGTTGCCGGCGCCGTCATACGGCGCCTGCCCGGCCACCAGTGGCTGCTTGAAACTGAGCAGGTGGGTCCAGCTGCCGGCCACGGTGAAGTTGCCCCAGCCGTCGGTGCGGAAGGTGCGGTTGGCTTCCAGGTCGATGCCCGAGGTGGTCAGCTCACCCTGGTTGGCATACTGGTTGGTGATGATCTGGATGCGGCCCTGGGCATCGCGCTGCACGCGCCCGGGGAACAGCTCCGGATTGTTGACGATGAACTGCGCGCTGTCCGGCTTGACCAGGTTGTCCTGCTCGATGCGGTACCAGTCCAGGCCGATGCTGGTATCGACATCGGGCGACCACACCGCACCGACGTTGAGGTTGCGCGAGCGTTCGGCCTTCAGGTCGGGGTTGCCGGTGCGCAGGTTGGTCACGCCACGGCTGCCGCCAGGTTGCAGCGGATCGAACGGGTCGACCACCGAGCCGTAACTGATCGTCTGCCCGGGGGCGATCTCCGGCAGCGACGGTGCGCGGAAGCCACGCGAGAACGAACCACGCAGCAGCAGGCTGTCCAGTGGCTGCCAACGCAGGGCGAACTTCGGCGAGAACGCCTTGCCGAAATCATCGTAGTGGTCACCCCGTCCGGCCACCTGCAGTTCCAGCGTGCGATGCAGGGGCACGCTGAACTCGGCGTAGGCCGCACTGACCTGGCGCTCGCCATCGACAATGTTGATGGCCGGGCGCAGTTCGGTGCCCGACAGCACCTGTGCACTGGTACGTGCATCCAGTGATTCCTTGCGGAATTCCGCGCCCCAGGCGAAACCGATCGCGCCGGCAGGCAGTTCCCACAGCGAGGTGGACGCTTTCACGTTGAGCGCGTGCAGCTTGTACCAGCCCGGCCGCTTGGTCTGCAGCCGCAGATCGTCCAGCGCACCGGTGGTGCTGGACGGGTCGAGGAAGTTGTAGCTGCCACTGCGCAGGATCTGCTCGAAGGCATAGCGGTCAACGAAGTTGTCCACGTATTCGCGCTGCGCGCTCTGCGAGGTCAGCGCCGCCACTTCCCAGTCCCAGCGCTCGCCGCTGCCACGCACGCCTGCCAGGGCACGGTAGAACACCTGCGTGTTGTCTTTCAGGCGCGGGCCGAGATCGAAGAAGGTGTACTCGAACGGCAACGGCGTGCTGCCGGGATTGTCCGGATGGCCCACCGGCAGTACCGCAGCGATATCGGTGAGCGTACCGGTGGCCGGATTGTAGGCGCGCAGGCCGGGACCGACGGTCAGCGGTGCGCTGAAGATCTGGTCGGCCTTGTTGTGGCTGTACAGCACATCGGCGAAGGCTTCGATACTGTCGTTGAAGCGGTAGGTTGCGCTCAACGACGCCTGCAGGCGCTCCGCACCGGGCTGCAGCGTCTTGAACGGCTGCGCGTTGAAGGCGCAGGCCTGGCCGGGCAGGGTGCTGCCGAAATCGCTGTAGGAACGCAGTTCGCTGCCGTCAGGGCAGGGTGCGAACGGTTGCGGTGCACGCGGGTTGGCCAGCCAGTTGCCGCCCGCGGTTGACCAGCCGGCCAGGCGGCCACCGGCCTTGTCGCGGAAATCGCCGCTGCGCGTGTAGGCGCGCTGGTCGCCGTCCAGGCGATCGCGCTTCAACAGGTCAAGTCCCAGCAGCACGTTCCAGCCTTGCTGCTCCAGGTCGCCGAAGCCGGCAAGCAGGTTGGCCTTGCGTTCGTTCAAGCCGCCCTGGGTTGCAGTACCGAAACCCGCGCCGACCTCCACGCCCTGGAAATCGCGGCGCAGGATGATGTTGATGACACCGGCGATGGCATCGGAGCCATACACCGCCGAGGCGCCATCCTTCAGCACTTCGATGCGCTCGACCGCGCTGATCGGCAGTGCGTTGAGGTCGACGAAGGTGTCCTGGGTGTTGAGCGCGAAGCCGAAGTTGGCCACGCGGTAGCCGTTCACCAGCACCAGCGTGTTCTTCGGCGACAGCCCGCGCAGGCCGATCGAGGCCGAGCCGGCGGCGAAGCTGCCGGTATACTGCTCATCGAAGCTGTTGCCGGCGTTGGCCGAGAGGTTGCGCAGCACGTCGGTAAGGGTGGAACGGCCGGTCTGCAGGATCTGCTCGCGGGTCACCACCTGCACCGGATTGGGGCCGGCAGTGTCGCTGCGCTTGATGTTGGAGCCGGTCACCAGCACGGTGCCGAGGGTGGTGCCGTCCTTGCCGGTGTCGGCCGATTCAGCGGCGCGGGCAGTGCCGGCGGCGAGGGCCAGCGCGACTGCGCTGGAAAGCAGGGTGGTGCGATACATGGAAGCGACTGCGCCAAACGGGGGGAGGAGCCCGCAGTACCGCATGCGGGCCCCGGCGCCGACCAATGACGAAAGCGCATTCAGTTATACATCACAGGTTCTTAACGAAAGTCGGTGGGGCCGACAGACCTTAGGTGGTGCGGACCGTTGGTCCGCACGCTTCTGCAGGTTCAGAGCCCGTTCCTTCCGGAGAGGGATCCGGCCGACGCCCTCAGGCCCGCAACAGCACCTTGCCGCTACGGCCCGGCTTGCCACTGGCGGCGACCGCTGCTGCCACTTCGTCCAGCGCGAAGATGCCTTCCACCGGCAAGCGCAGCTCGCCGCTGGCTGCACGTGTCAGCAACTCACCGACCAGCCGGCGCTTGTCGTCCACGGACATGGCCTGGCTGACCTTGCTGCCCCAGAAGCCCTTCACCGTGGCCTGCTTGAAGATCACATCGCCGGAGGAGATCTGCATCGGCTGGCCGGTCATCGAACCGAACGACACCAGGGTGCCGCCCTCGCCGAGCAGGCCCATCAGGTCGCCGGCGGCGGTGCCGCCCACCGAGTCCACCGCTGCGGTTGCGCCGGCCTCGCCCAGCACCTTGCGCACCTGGTCCTGCCAGCCGTCCTGGGCGGTGGAAAAGACGTTGCCGATGCCCAGCGCACCCAGTTCTTCCACACCCGCATCGCGGCGCACCAGGTTGATCACGTTCACCCCGCGTGCGGCGGCAAGCATCGCCAGTGTCTTGCCGACGGCACCATTGGCAGTGTTCTGCACGATCCATTGGTCGCGCTCGACCTGCAGGAATTCCAGCAGCATCAGTGCGCTGAGCGGCATTGCGATCAGCTGTGCGGCGGTTTCATCTTCAATCGCATCGGGCATCGGAATCACCATCCGTGCCGGTGCGATGAACGCCTCGGCCCAGGTGCCATGCACCGACGCAGCGGCGACACGCTGGCCGATCTGCAGCCCCTGCACGCCTTCGCCGAGCGCATCGATGGTGCCCAGTCCTTCGCTGCCACCGATGGCCGGCAGCGGCGGCTTGTAGCCGTATTGGCCACGTACGGTCCACAGATCGTGGTTGTGGATCGGCGCCAGCCGTGTGCGGATCCGCACTTCACCTGCGCCGGGTTCTGGCAGGGCAGCATCGCCGGCGGCGAGGACAGTGGCGGGATCGCCGAAGGTGGTGTGCAGCGCAGCGCGCATGGGGCGGTTCCTCTGAAAGGGGTGTGGATCCGATGTGGGGCCAGTGTGGTGCGCGACAAGCGCAGGGGCATGCAACGGCGTGTCCTGCGACCGAGTGTCGCGATGGCGGGATATCCCTCATATTGTGTTGACGAGTTCTGTGATCCCCACTATGTTGTGGCCGTCACTCCCGGTCAGCCGCCGCCGCCGGACATGCAGCAAACGTCCCGCGGCCCGCCCCTGAAGGCTTGCCGTGTCGACGCGGCCGCCACCGTGCGGACGCAGGTCGCCCCCACGGCCCGGATACCGGCCGCAGGCGCAGGCAGATGCCGACGACCTACGTTCCCGTGCCCTGGCAATCCACCCGTTCGCCCCGTGCGCCGGTATCGCGTGCAGGGCCGCCATGGCATCGCCCGCCAAGCGCGCGCGTGCCTGGAGTTTCACCACCATGACCGACAGTACCTTCCGCGTGGCCGATCTGGCCGGCGCCGGCGACGCCATGCGCGCCGGAGGCGAGCGCGTGCCGACCTGGATCACCAAGGAAGCCGGCAATCGTCGCTTGCCGTTCGAGGCCGAGCGCCTGCTGCGCAGCATCGATGCCATCCATGCCGAGCTGCCGCAGCTGGATGTGGCCGATTACCGCCGCGTGGTGCTGGCGATGGTCGAGCGCAAATCCAGCATCAGTGCCGATGACCTGGTGGATCTGCTGATCCGCGAAGCCGAGTCGCGCGTGGATCTGGTCGCGCCGGAGTGGGAGCAGTTCGCTGCGCGCCTGTACCTGCGTCGGCTGTACAAGCGCGCCAGCCGCAATCGCTTCTACGACGTGAGCCTGAAATACGGTTCCTACGTCGGCCTGCAGGAAAGCCTGGCCGACCGGAGTGTCTACAGCAACGACATCCTGCGCTGCTATTCGAAGGAAGAGCTGCAGCAGGCCGGCGAGATGATCGACCCCGACCGCGACCGGTTGTTTGCCTACAACGGCCTGTACCTGCTGGCCACCCGCTACCTGGCCAGCGATCGCAGCCGCGAGGTGTACGAGCTGCCGCAGGAGCGCTGGCTGACCATCGCGCTGTACCTGATGCAGGAGGAAAAGCCACGCGAACGGCGCATGCAGCTGGTGGGCGAAGCGTACTGGGCACTGTCCAACCTGTACATGACCGTGGCCACGCCCACCCTGGCCAACGCCGGCAAGGTCGGCGGCCAGCTGTCGAGCTGCTTCATCGACACGGTCGATGACAGCCTGCAGGGCATCTATGATTCCAACACCGATATCGCGCGGGTATCCAAGCACGGCGGCGGCGTGGGTGCGTACCTGGGCTACGTGCGCAGCAGCGGCGCACCGATCCGTGGCGTGCCCAATTCCTCCGGTGGCGTGGTGCCGTGGATCAAGCAGCTCAACAACACGGCCGTGTCGGTCGATCAGCTGGGCCAGCGCAAGGGCGCGGTGGCGGTGTACCTGGATATCTGGCACCGCGACATCGAAGCCTTCATGGACCTGCGCCTGAACAATGGCGACCAGCGCCTGCGCGCGCACGATGTGTTCACTGCCATCTGCGTGCCCGACCTGTTCATGGAAGCGGTGGAACGCCGTGCCGACTGGTACCTGTTCGATCCGCATGAAGTGAAGCAGGCCAAGGGCTGGTACCTGCAGGACTTCTACGACGAGAAGCGTGGCGCGGGCAGTTTCCGCGACCGCTACGCCGAACTGGTGGCCGACGAGCGCATCAGCCGGCGCACGGTGCGTGCGATCGACCTGTTCAAGCGGATCATGCTGAGCCAGCTGGAGACCGGCAATCCGTTCCTGTTCTACCGCGATGAAGTGAACCGCAGGAACCCGAACAAGCATGCGGGCATGGTGTATTCCAGCAACCTGTGCACCGAGATCCTGCAGAACATGAGCCCGACGCGGATGATCCAGGAGATCGTCAGCGGGGATCAGATCGTCACCACGCGACGTGCCGGTGACTTCGTCGTCTGCAATCTGTCCTCGATCAATCTGGGCCGTGCCATCACGGCATCCGACGATCTGCTGGCCAAGGATGTGCTGGAGCGGCTGATCCCGATCCAGGTACGCATGCTCGACAACGTGATCGATCTCAACGCGCTGCCGGTACCGCAGGCCACGATCACCAACCGCAAGTATCGCGCGATCGGCCTGGGCACTTTCGGGTGGCACCATCTGCTGGCGCAGCAGGCCATCCAGTGGGAATCGCCGGAGGCCGAAGACCTGTCCGACAGCCTGTTCGAGCGCATCAACTTCCTGACCATCCAGGCCAGCGCGCAGTTGGCCAGGGAAAAGGGCAGCTACCCGATGTTCGTGGGCAGCGACTGGCACACCGGTCGCTACTTCCGTGACCGCGACTACAGCGGTGCGGCCTGGGACAGCCTGGCGGCCGAGGTCGCCAGCCACGGCCTGCGCAATGGCTGGCTGCTGGCGGTCGCACCCAACATGAGCACCGCGCAGATCGCAGGTTCCACCGCATCGATCGACCCGATCTACAGCGCGTTCTACTACGAGGAAAAGAAGGACTTCCGGCGCCCGGTCGCCGCACCGGGGCTGTCGCTGGAGACCTGGCCGTACTACGAGAAGGGCGCCTACAAGGTCGACCAGTTCGCCAGCGTGCGGCAGAACGCGCGCCGCCAGCGCCACGTCGACCAGGCCATCAGCTTCAACCTGTACGTGCCCAGCACGATCCGCGCCAGCACGTTGCTGGAGCTGCACCTGAGCGCGTGGCGGCAGGGCCTGAAGACCACCTACTACGTGCGCTCCAACGACATCGACATCAGCGAATGCGAGTGGTGTTCCAGCTGATCGGCGCCCGTACCGCACGGTTGCGCCGGGCCATGCCCGGCGAGCGCACCGCGCGGGAATCGTACATTCCGCCGGGCATGGCCCGGCGCTACCCCTGCAGGTAAAACCATGGCAACCCCGCTCGACCGCATCAAGATCCTCGAACCCCGTCATCCCAACCGCAGCACCGGCATCATCAACGGCCGCACCAGCGGCATCCTCAACTGGAACGACATCCCGTACCCGTCGTTCTATCGGGCCTACAAGGAGCTTTCGACCAACTTCTGGATCCCCGACGAGGTCGACATGAAGCTGGACGCGCGCCAGTACGGTGAGCTTTCAGGGCGCGAGAAGAACGCCTACGATTCGATCATCGGCCTGCTGGCCACGCTGGATTCACCGCAGACGCGCTTCATCTACAACGTGGCCGAGTACATCACCGACCCGGCCGCGCATGCCAACGCGGCGATCATCGGCCAGCAGGAGGTGATCCACAATGAAAGCTACAGCTACGTGCTGGCCTCGATCACCGATCTGCCGAACCAGAACCGGGTATTCGAGCTGGCCCGCACGCATCCGACCATCATCAAGCGCAATGCGCCGATCATGACCGCCTATGACGACTTCATGCGCGAGAAGACCGCCGAGACACTGCTGAAGTCACTGATCCAGTCCTCGATCCTGGAGGGCATCAATTTCTACTCCGGCTTCGCCTATTTCTACAACATGGTGCGGCAGAACCGGATGACCGGCACCGGCAAGATCATCAGCTTCATCAATCGCGACGAACTGGCGCATACCAAGTTCATCAGCGAGCTGATCCGCGCCATCATCGGCGAGAACCCGGAACTGCAGACCAACGAGTTGACCGCCTACGTGCACCAGTCGTTCGAACATGCCATCGAGCTGGAAACACAGTGGTCGGCCGAGGTGCTGGATGGGATTGATGGCATCGACGTGGACGAGATGGTGCGCTACGTGAAGTACCGCGCCAACAAGATGGCCGGCATGCTCGGCATCGAGCGCCTGTACAGCGACACCACCGACAACGTGATGCCGTGGATCAAGGCCTACGCCGACAACTTCACTGAAACCAAGACCGATTTCTTCGAGATGCGCAATGCAAGTTACAAGAAGACCAACGTCGACAACGGCTTCGACGACCTATGAGCCCGGCGTGGCGCTGAGCATCCTTGTGGTGGTTGCCTCGTTGAGCGGCAACACCCGCGAGCTCGGCCGGCACATCGCCGAGCGTTGCCGTGCCGCCGGCCATGCGGTGCACTGGCACGAGGCCGACGACCCGCGCCAGGCCGCGCCGCTGGGTGTCGACGAGGCCGACCTGGTGTTGCTGGGCTGCTGGACCGACAACGCCGGGCGCACGCCTTCGGAGATGAAGGCGTGGGTGGCCGGTATCGCCGAACGTGGCGAGCGGCCGCGCCAGCTGGCGGTGTTCGGCACCGGTGAAACGCAGTGGGGGCAGGAGTACTACTGCGGCGCCGTGCACCGGCTGATCCGATACTTCCGCAGCGACTACCCGCCGCTGGAGATCGAACAGATGCCGCATGGAGAACGCCATGCCGTGGCCATCGACGCCTGGACCGATGCGGTCCTGGCCCACTACCGGAGTACGACCGATGCAGATCATCGACGCCACCACGCCTGAGCAGTTCCAGCAGCTGCTGGCCGAACACCCAAGGGTGCTGGTGGATTTCCACAAGCAGCAGTGCCCCGGCTGCCGGATGCTGGAGATGTCGCTGCATCGCGTGGCGACCAGCAGCGCGGGGCAGGGCACCACGCTGCTGCGGGTGCAGCTGGAAGTGCTGGGCGAGGCGTTCTTCCGCGAACTGGGATTGCGGCAGACGCCGACGCTGTCGCTGTTCCGTGACGGCGATGAGCGGCAACGCCTTGCGGGGTTCCAGTCACCGCAGCAGATTGAAGAGGCGATCGCGTTGCACCTGTAACGCGCCATCCACGCATGGCGTGGATCTACTGCAGCAGCCATCGGCCTTTCGCGCGGTGCGCGATACAGAATCATCCACGCATGGCGTGGATCCACCGCAGTCGCCATGGGTAGCGCCGGGCCATGCCCGGCGGCGCTGTCACGCTCCAGTGAACGTATCCACCAGCAGCTTCACGTTCAACACCACGATCACCAGCGCGATCACCCAGGCGATGCTGCCCAGCCAGCGCGGTGCCACCAGTGCGCCCATCGTCACCTTGTCGGTCACGATCCGCACCAGCGGAATGATCGCGAACGGCAGCTGCATCGACAGCACCACCTGGCTCAGCACCAGCAGCTTCACGGCCCCCTGGTCGCCGAACAGCATGATCACCACCACCACCGGGATGATCGCCAGCGCGCGGGTGATCAGGCGCCGCAGCCAGGGCGGCAGGCGCAGGCGCAGGAAGCCTTCCATCACGATCTGCCCGGCCAGCGTTGCCGTCACCGTCGAGTTGAGCCCTGAAGCCAGCAGCGCGACCGCGAACAGGGTCGACGCCAGGCCGACGCCCAGCATCGGCGCCAGCAGCTGGTGTGCCTGCTCGATGTCTTCCACGTCGAACCGGCCGTTGGCATGGAACACCGCAGCGGCAAGAATCAGGATGCTGGCGTTGATGAACAATGCCAGGGTCAAGGCGATGGTGCTGTCGGTGACCGCCCAGCGCAGCGCGCTGCGACGTCCTGCATCGGTACGCGGGTATGCGCGGGTCTGCACGATGGATGAGTGCAGGTACAGGTTGTGCGGCATCACCGTGGCGCCGATGATGCCGATGGCGATGTACAGTGCGTGCGGATCGGTGACCACCTGCGCGCGCGGAATGAAGCCGCCCAGCACCTCCATCACCGGGGGGGCGGCCAGCGCGATCTGCACCATGAAGCAGCCGAAGATCACGATCAGCAATGCGATCACGAACGCTTCCAGTGCGCGGAAGCCGCGGTTCATCAGCAACAGCACCAGCAGGGTGTCCAGTGCGGTGATGACGGCGCCCCACAGCAAGGGCAGGTCGAACAGCAGCTTCAACGCGATGGCCGTGCCGATCACTTCAGCCAGGTCGCAGGCGATGATCGCCGCTTCGCACAATGCCCATAGCGCCAGGTTCACCGGCTTGGGATAGCGCGCGCGGCAGGCCTGCGCCAGGTCCATGCCGGTGGCGATGCCCAGCCGCGCCGACAGTGCCTGCAGGATCACCGCCATCAGGTTGGAAATGAGGATGACCGAGAGCAGCAGGTAGCCGAAGCGCGAGCCGCCGGCCAGGTCGGTGGCCCAGTTGCCCGGATCCATGTAGCCGACCGACACCATGTAGCCGGGCCCGACGAACGCCAGCAGCCGGAACCACCAGTGGCCCTTGTCGGGCACCGCCACCGACGCGTTGAGCGCACCGAGGCTGGCCGCGGGGGAGGCCGGGGAGTCAGGGTGCGTGCGGGTATCCATGGCGCCTAATATAGCCTCTGCTATATGGCATAGCAATGTGAAACAATCGTCTTTACCGCGTCACTGGTCCAGAATTCAGGTTCGAACCCGGAATACATCGGCAGGACAGGCACACGCGTGGGCAGGAAGGAAGATTCGACAGCGGCCAAAGCCACCCCCTTGATCGAGGCCGAGCGCCAGGTCGAGAGCTTCCGGCAAGTGCGTGAGGCGCACCGGATGGAGCTGGTGGAGGATTACGTCGAGCTGATTTCCGACCTGCTGGCCGACGGCGGCGAGGCCCGCCAGGTCGATATCGCCACCCGCCTGGGCGTGGCCCAGCCGACCGTGGCGAAGATGCTGCGGCGCTTGGCCCGCGATGGCTGGGTGGTGCAGCGTCCTTACCGGGGTGTGTTCCTGACCCCGGAGGGCGAGGCGCTGGCGCATGCCAGCCGCCAGCGGCACCAGACCGTGGAGCGGTTCCTGCTGGCCCTGGGCGTGGACCCGGATACCGCGCGCCGCGATGCCGAGGGCATCGAGCACCACGTGAGCGAGCAGACGCTGGCGCTGTTCGAGGCGTTCGTGCGCAAGGCCGAGGGTGCGGCGGGGTGAGGTTTGCGGCAGGGCTTGCAGCCCTGCACCTGCAGAATCAACGCCAACGTTAAAAGCTGACGATCCGCGGAATGGCGGGGCTGTCCGCTGCTGTTGGTGGGTGCCGACCGTTGGTCGGCACGGGATCCGACCCTTCTGTGCCTACCGGCCGCGGCGGAAGGCGGCCGGCGTGCGAGCGCCGACGATGATCATGCGGATCATCGTGGAGATCTGTTCGACAAGTTCAGGGTCTTTCTCCGGCGGCAGATCCATCGCGGTGGCACCCATCGCGAACACCAGCCGGGTGATCGCCATCGAGACCAGTTCCGGCTTGTACAGCACCGCGCCGTCCAGCGCGGCCAGGCGCACCAGGTCGTGCTGCAGCTCTTCTTCGAAGTAGTGCAGTTCGCGTTCGACGGCATGCTTGAAATCGTCCGAGCCGACCGCGCCTTCGCGCAGCAGCACGTGCAGCAGCTTGTCGTCGGCGCGCAGCTGTTCCATGAAGGTTTCCACCGATACCCGCACCACACTGGTGGCGCTGGAGGTGGCGCGCTGGCGCGCCTCGCCGATGATGGTGCGCAGCGAGCGGCCGGCCACGTCGATCAGCGCCACGGCCAGTTCATCCATGTCGCGGAACTGGCGATAGAAGCTGTTGGGTGCGATGCCGGCTTCGCGTGCGACTTCGCGCAGGCTCAGGGTGGACAGGCTGCGATGCGGGCCGATCAGTTTCAGCGCAGCGGCCAACAGGTCCTCGCGGCTCACCGTGCGGCGGGCCGGGCTGTTGGCATCTTCGGGCGGCGACAGAACGGTGGCGGCGGCCATGGCACTTCCGGGGGGACAAGACTGAATCATACCCAATCCGGTGCAATATACACGTGTATACACAGCTGTGTGTGCGGCCGTATAGTGCGCCCATGAGCGCTGTCCTCCGTCCCTCGCTGTTTTCTCCGTACCGCTGGCTGTCGCCGTCGCTGTTCGACTTCTGGGCGGCCAAGCTGAATCCGTTGTGGACCCTGCGCGAGCCGATGGCCCGCCTGGTGCGGCGTGAGCCGGCCGGTGAGGGCGCCGCGACCCTCGTCCTGCGCTGCAACCGGCACTGGGCCGGCATGCGCGCCGGCCAGCACGTGACGCTTGGGGTCGAGCTTGAGGGGCGCGTGTTTCGGCGCAGCTACAGCCCGACCCGCCTGGGCCGTCGCGAGCTGGCCATTACCGTCAAGGCAGTGGAAGGCGGCAAGATCAGCCAGCATCTGGTGACCGCCGCGCAACCGGGTGACCTGTTCCGCCTGGACGCCGCCTTCGGCGATTTCCACATGCCGACCGCCGCGCCGGTGCTGCTGCTGGCCGCCGGCAGCGGCATCACGCCGATGCGCAGCCTGTTGCGCGACGCCTGCCAGCGCCCGCTGGCAGCACCGGTCGACCTGTTCTACTGGGAGCGCAGCGCTGCCGCCTTCCAGTTCCGTGAGGAACTGCTGGCCCTGGCCGCGGCGACCCCGAACCTGCGCGTGCACCTGCTGACCACCCGCGAAGGCGAGGTGCCGGCGGCGCGAATCGATACCCACGCACTGACCGCAGGCGGCGATGACACGCCGCTGGCACAGCGCCACGTGCTGGCCTGTGGTCCGGATGGTTTCGTGGCCGCCGCGCGCAGGCGACTGGCGCAGCAGGTGGCCGGTTTCCAGGCCGAGGCGTTCACTGCGCCGGCCGCGCTGGACGGTGCCGACAGTCTTGGCGAGGTCGCCCTGACCCTGGCCCGCAGTGGCCGCCGCTTGATCGTGCCGCGTGGTCGTTCGCTGCTGGAAAGCCTGGAAGCGCAGGGGATCGCGCCCAAGCACGGGTGCCGCATGGGCATCTGCAACAGTTGTACCTGTGACCGCGTCAGTGGCACCACCCGCCACCTGCGCACCGGCGACATCCAGTCCGAAACGGCCGTGCCCGTGCGGATCTGCGTGAGCGCGCCGACCACCGACCTGACCCTGGATCTCTGAGGACCCCGCTGCCATGACCCGCGCTACCGACCGTGCCCTGAGCCCTGCCGAGATGCAGACGTTTGGTGAGGAACTCGATGCGATCCGCGATCGTGTGATCGGCAGCCTCGGCGCGTCCGACACCCGCTATATCCGCCGGGTGGCCGCCGCCGTGCGCTGGTCCGGCGTACTCGGCCGCAGCCTGCTGTTCCTGGGCGCGTTCTCGCCGCTGTTCTGGGCGCCGCTGCTGTGGCCGGCGTGCATTGCCGGCACCCTGCTGCTGGCGCTGGCCAAGATCCTGGAAAACATGGAGCTGGGTCACAACGTGATGCACGGCCAGTACGACTGGACCGGCGATCCCAAGCTCAACGGCAACACCTACGAGTGGGACATCGTTGCCACCGCCGACAACTGGCGCAAGACCCATAATTTCCGCCACCACACCTACACCAACGTGCGTGGCATGGACGATGACATCGGCTACGGCCTGCTGCGCATCTTCCCCGAGCAGCGCTGGAAGCCGTTCTACCTGCTGCAGCCGATCATCGCGCCGATCTTCGCGCTGCTGTTCCAGTGGGGCGTGGCCGCGCAGGACCTGCGCCTGGGCCGTTGGTTCAAGGGCCGCATCAGCAGCCGTGCAATGTGGCTGCAGACCCGCCCGGTGGCGCGCAAGATGATCCGCCAGGTGCTGAAGGACTACGTGTTCTTCCCGCTGCTTGCCGGCCCGTTCTTCCTGCCGGTGATGCTGGGCAACATGGTCGCCAACGGTCTGCGCAACATCTGGACCTATGTGATCATTTTCTGTGGCCACTTCACGGCCGAATCGGAAACCTTCCCGAAGGAATGCCTGCGCAATGAATCGCGCGGCCACTGGTACCTGCGCCAGCTGCGTGGTTCGTCCAACATCAGCGGCGGGTTCGTGATCAACGTGCTGTCGGGCAACCTCAGCCACCAGATCGAGCATCACTTCTATCCGGACCTGCCGGCCAACCGCTATGCGGCCATTGCCAAGGAAGTGAAGGACATCTGCCGTCGCTACGGCCAGCACTACAACAACGGTTCGCTGCCGCGGCAGTTCACCCAGGTGGTCTGGCGCATCCTGCGCCACGCGTTCCCGAGCAAGCCGCGTCGCCTGCCGATGCCGGACATCATGCCGGCACCGGCCAACGCCGGCTGAGTACTCAGCCGGCTTTCGCCAGGAGGGCCATGTGTTCACGGTCCAGCCGGCGCAGGAATACCTGCATTTCCTTGCGGGCCTGCTGGTCGCCCTTGCTGCCGGCCACGCTGAGCCCGCGCTGCCACGCTTCGCGTGCCGCCTGCGGCTGGCCTCCGGCCAGCCAGGCCTTGCCCAGCAGCTTCCACGCCGCCGAGTAGTCCGGGTCCAGCACCACGCAGCGACCGAGATGGGTCGCTGCGCGTACCGGGTCGCCGGCATCCAGCCAGCCCTTACCCAGGCCGAAGCGCAGCAACGCGCTGTCGCGGCCGGATGCCAGCATCGTCTCAAGCGACTGGATGTTCATCCGCGCACCCCCACCAGCGTTTCCAGCGGCCCGGGCAGGAAGCGGCCACGGTGGAACAGCAGCGGTGCGCCGCCTTCCTCGCGCACATCGATGATGCGGCCAGCCAGCAACAGGTGATCGCCGACCGGCCACTGCGCGTGGCGGGTGCAGGTGAGGTGGGCGACGGCGCCGGCAATGCGCGGCGGCGCCCGCCCGTCGTCGTCCAGCAGTGGCACATCGGCAAAGCGGTTGCGTACCTGCGGATCGGCGAAACGTCGTGCCAGTGCCTCCTGGCCAGCGCCGAGCACGCTGATCGAGAACTGCGTGGCGCGCTGGAACACCGAAAGGCTCTGCGCGTGCAGGGCCAGGTTCCACAGCACCACCGGTGGCTGCAGCGAGACCGGGACGAACGAGTTGATGGTCAGTCCCTGCGGATTGCCCTGTGCACCACGTGCGCAGACGATGGCGACGCCGGTGGGAAAGTGGCCCAGCAGCCGCCGCAAGGCACGCGGCGGCAGGCTGACCGATGGCACCGGTGCCGGGGCGGGGAACACCCCCGCCCACGGCCCGGCATATGCGGGGGACTCGCCGTTCATGCGGCCCGGGCCTGGCGATAGCGCCGGCCGACTTCGGCCCAGTTGATGAGGTTGAAGAAGGCGCCGATGTAGTCGGGGCGACGGTTCTGGTAATGCAGGTAGTAGGCGTGTTCCCAGACGTCGAGCGCCAGGATCGGCGTGTTGCCGGAGACGCCTGCGGCAGGGCCCATCAACGGGCTGTCCTGGTTGGCGCTGCTTTCAATCTGCAGGCGACCTTCGCGGTCGACGGTGAGCCATGCCCAGCCACTGCCGAAGCGGGTCTGCGCGGCCTTGCTGAAGGCGTCCTTGAAGGCCTCGTAACCACCAAGATCGCGGTCGATGGCCTCCGCCAGGACCTGGTCGGGGGTACCGCCGTTGGCGCTCAGAACCGTCCAGAACAGGCTGTGGTTGGCATGTCCGCCACCGTTGTTGCGCACCGCGCCGCGGATCGATTCGGGCAGGGAATCGAGATCGGCGATCAGGGCTTCGACCGGTTGCGCGGCCACGCCGGCCTGTTCGAGCGCGGCATTGAGATTGTTGACGTAGGCCTGATGGTGCTTGCCGTGATGGATTTCCATCGTGCGCGCATCGAAGTGCGGTTCCAGGGCGTCGTAGGCATAGGGGAGGGCGGGAAGCGAGTACGACATCGAAACAGTCTCCGTGGGGAAGGCCAGGGGGCTGGCCGTGGGGAGACTGTTATCGCACCTCAACATTGGTTGAGGTCAAGAGCAGAGGCAGGAGAAGATGCAGTAGTGCGGGCCCATGGCTGGCAGCTTCATGCACCTCGCGCTGCCAGCCGTGGGCTGGCACTACTGGAACTCAACTCAACCAGTCCCTGCATGCGCTGTCGACCTGGTCACCGCAGGCGGCCTGCATGCGGTGCTGCAACCGCGCCAGGGTCTCTGCGCCCTGATGCTTGCCGCTCCATGCCTTCAACTGCCCAGCCAGGCGCTCGAAGCGCTGGCGGGTACGCTGGTGGTAGCCCGAAGGCTGCGCCTCCAGCTCTGCGATCAACGAGGCGGTCGCCTGTTCGATACGCGGGGCGTCGTCCGGGGCCAGCCGCAACAGGCCTTCGACATACAGCACGCCCCATTGCACCCGCGTGGCCGGGCCCTGCGCGCCCTCGTAGGCACGCTTCAACCATTCCAGTGCACCGGCGGTGTCGCCGCGCTGCTCGGCCAGTTCGGCCAGTTCGGGCATGTAGTAGTAGGGCTGCTCGCTACGCTTGAGCTCGGCCAGCAGCAGCGATTCCGCACCGGCATCGTCGCCCACCTGGCGGAGTGCATACACCGCACTGCTGATGGTTGCCTGGCGCGCGTGCGCATCGTCGGCGGCGGCATCGGCGGCCGCCACGCGGCGCTTGACCCGTTCGACCAGCGTCGCCGGCAGTGGGCCCTGCGGTTGCTGCTGGCGCACCAGCGCCACTTCGGTCAGTGCGCGCGACAGTGCATCGTCGGCGCGATTGCCACGCTCGGCATCGGCCCGCTCCAGCGCCACCAGCAGTTGCTGGCCCAGCGCGTTGCTGCTCGCCGGCCCGGCGCTGGCCTGCTTGACCAGGCCGGCACCTGCATAGCCCAGCAGTTCACGGTTGCGGCGTACCTCGGCCGGCGCTGCCAGCACGGCCTGCAGCAGTTCGCGCACCTGGGTGGGGGCTGCGACGGGCTTGGCCGCGGTAGCCAGCGAGAGCAGGGCGAAGCGGCGTTGCAGGGCGGGCCCGGGCGCTGCCTTGGCCAGCTGCTGCAGGACGTCCTGCGCATCGCGCGTGCCAGCCAGGCGGTTGGCATCCACTTCCCAGCCGTAGTCGCTCAGCACCTGCCAGTCTTCCGCGTCCAGCCGCGCCGGCGTGGCCAACGCGGTCGCCAGGGTCTCAGCCACGGCACTGCGGCGGCTGGCGGCCACGGTCAGCACCCGGGTCAGTTCGTCGGCGTCGTTGCCGCCGGCAACGCGGGTGATCTCGTTGCGCTGCGGGTCCAGCACGATCAGGGTGGGATAGCCACGCACGCCGAAACGCTCGCCCCATGCCTGCGCGCCTTCCTCATCGCCATCCAGGTAGACCGGCACGAACTTGCCGGTCAACGCGATGAAGGCCGGGTCCTTGAACAGGCCGGCCTTGAGCTGGTTGCAGGGCGGGCACCAGACCGCGCCCCAGTACAGCAGCACCGGCTTGCCACTCTCGGCGGCTTCGTTGAATGCATCGTCGACATCGCCCTGGCGCCATGCGATGGCGGTGGCAGGCGCGGCATTGGCCGCCTGCGCCGACGGCACCGGTGCGGACGCCGGGGAGCAGGCGCTCAGCGCGCCGGCCAGCAGCAACACGGAAAGGGCAGCACGCATGGGCAATGTCTCGAAGGGCAGGGTGATCGGCCATTGTAGGAATGGCCGGGGGACTGGCTGATGCAGTTTGCTCATGTCAGGCATGCACAAGGGCATGACGCCTGCATGCATTGGCTGGTAGCGCCGGGCCATGCCCGACGGATGCCGTCAGGCCGCTGCCAGCACCATCTGCTGGTACACCAGCCCGTTGAACTGGCCGACCTCGCCCTCCGGCACGAAGCCGTAGCGCAGGTAGGTGGGCACCGCGTTGAGCGAGGCGCGCACGGTCATCAGCGGCTCGCGCAGGTGCGGCATCACGGCCTGCAGCAGTGCGTGGCCGATGCCGCGCCCCTGCTCGGCCGGGTCGACGAACAGCATTGCAAGATGGCGGCCTGCCTTCAGTTCGATCACGCCAATGACCTGGCCGGCGCGCTCGGCCACCAGCATATGGTTGTCGCCCTGCAGGCGCTGGCCGAACGCATCGGCCGCCGCCACACCGGCGAAGGTGGCCACGCCCTGTGCGCTGAGCGAAGGTGCAACGGCGGCGTTGAACGCGGCCATGCACACCGCGCTCATTGCGGGCAGGTCATCGGCGTGGGCAGGGCGGATCCGGTGCATGCAGTGTTCTTCCTGTGGTGGGGTGCAGCGCATTCCCCCACGCTAAGCTGACGGCATGACCGAATTCAATGCCGCCTACGCACGCGTGTTCCCGAGGCAGGGCCTGAGCCTTGGCCTGATGACCCCGGTGGTGGCGCATGGATTGGCGGACCTTGGCCAGGCGCGAGGCATCGCGCGGCTGGCCGACAGCCTTGGTTTCGCCGCACTGTGGGCCCGCGATGTACCACTGATGGTGCCGCAGGGGCCGGATGCGACCGCCAGCGCACTGGACGATCCGTTCCTGTGGCTGGGCATGCTGGCGGCCGCAACCGAGCGCATCGTGGTCGGTAGTGCGGCGATCGTGCTGCCGTTGCGGCAGCCGCTGCAGGTGGCGAAGTCGGCGTTGACGCTGGACCGGATCAGCGGCGGGCGTTTCGTGCTGGGGCTGGGCTCGGGCGATCGTCCGGAGGAATTTGCGGCGTTCGGCGAGGATCTGGAGGGCAGGGCGGCGACGTTCCGTGAGCGTTGGTCGTTGCTGCGTGCCGCGTTGTCCCCCGACACCGACGAGCGCGCCGAGGTCCTGCAGGCGACCGGCGGCTACGAGGTGTTGCCGGCACCGGCAGCCCGCATACCGATGCTGGTGGTCGGCACCGCGCGGCAGAGCCTGCAGTGGATCGCGCGCGAGGCCGAAGGCTGGGCCACCTACCACCGCGAGGAAGGCGCGCAGGAGGGCCGCATCGGCCTGTGGCAGCAGGCGCTGGCGCAGGGCAGCGCGGCGGGCAAGCCGTTCGTGCAGTCGATGCTGCTGGACCTGCAGGCTGACCCGCAGGCGCCGCCGCAGCCGCTACCACTGGGCCTGAAAGTGGGTCGCGACGGTCTGCGTGCGTATCTGCAGCGCGTGCATGCACAGGGCGTGGCGCACGTGATGTTCAACCTGGTCGACAACGGGCGGCCGGTGGATGAGGTGCTGCGGGAGATCGGCGAGCACGTCCTGCCGGACACGCTGGGGTAGGCGTCCACTTTGCTGGACACGCCGTATCGCTGCCACCGCTGTGCTCACCGCGCAGGGCCCGGCGCTACCCGCCGGTGTCCGGACGGTTCGCATCTGCGTATCATTCGCATTTGATATCCCGATGCCGGAGCACCGCGTGAACCCACCCTCCACCCTGCACCCGACCGGACGCCTGTTCGCCGCGGTCGCTTTCATCGAGGCCTTGACCTGGGCAGGACTGCTGGCCGGCATGTGGTTGAAGTACGGCCCGCAGGCGAACGTCGCGCTGGTCAAGGTATTCGGGCCGCTGCATGGCGTGGCATTCCTGGTCTACGTGGCGGTCACCCTGTTTGCGGCAGTGCGCCTGCGCTGGCCGTGGTGGGCAAGTGCTCTGGCGTTGCTGGCGGCGATTCCGCCGTTGGTGACGCTGCCGCTGGAGTGGTGGTTCAAGCGTCGTGGTCTGCTCGGCAGGCGTGCCGCGCGCTGAACCCACTGTTGCACGCCCATTCAAGAGAATGGGTATCAAATGCAAATACGAGCCGTTATCATTTAAGGGTGGCGTCCGCTTCTGACTGGAACTGACGCCGGCGGGGTGCTTGGGCACCCGGCGATCCTTTCCTGTTACGGCTGGTGTTCCATGCACGCACGTCCCGTCGTTCCCGGCTTGCCGGCGCTGGTGTTGGCCGCCCTGATCGGCACCATGGCGATGATGTCCTTCGTCGCCGTGATCGGCCCGGTGGTCCGCATGCTCGGCTTGTCCGAGTGGCATGCCGGCCTGTCGGTTACCGCCGCTGGCGTGTTGTGGATGCTGGCCGCGCGCCCCTGGGGCCAGCTCAGTGACCGCATCGGCCGCAAACGTGTGCTGATGCTGGCGATGAGCGCCTACACCGTGGTCTACATCGCGCTGGCGGTGTTCATCGATATTGCCCTGCAGACGGTGCCGCCGGTGCTGGTATCGGTGCTGGTGCTGGTGGGTGCGCGCGGCCTGATCGGCCTGTTCTACGCGGCCGTGCCGCCTACCGCTGCCGCCCTGATTGCCGACAAGGCACCGGCAGGCCAGCGCGCCAGCTTCCTTGCCCGGCTGGGCAGCGCCAACGCGCTGGGCATGGTGCTGGGCCCGGCGGCGGCCGGCTGGCTGGCCTATACCAATCTGTCGCTGGCGCTGTACGTGGCGGCCCTGCTGCCACTGCTCGCGCTGGCATTGCTGGCCTGGCGGCTGCCGGCCACGCCGCCGACACTGGCTGCCTCTGCGCAGCGCCGCCCGGCGATGAGCCGCTTCGACCCGCGCCTGCGCCTGCCGCAGCTGGCCGCCTTCATCGCGATGATCTCGGTGACCATTGCGCAGGTCACCGTCGGCTTCTTTGCGATCGACCGCCTGGGCCTGGATGCCGCGGCGGGCGCGCGCATGGCGGGCATCGCCCTCACCGCCGTTGGCGTTGGCCTGATCCTGGCGCAGGTGCTGGTGATGAAACTGCAGGTGCACCCGCGGCGCTGGATCATCCTGGGTGCATTGATTTCCGGCATCGGCTTTGCCTCGGTGGCTGGCGTACAGCAGGCCTGGCAGCTGCCGGCGGCCTACGCGCTGGCCGCCTTCGGCATGGGCTTTGTGTTTCCCTCGTTCCAGGCGCTGGCCGCTGATGCGGTGGAAGCGCATGAGCAGGGTGCTGCCGCCGGCACCGTCGCAGCCGCGCAGGGGCTGGGCATGGTGGCCGGGCCGATGCTCGGCACGCTGTTGTATCGCGGTGGGCCGAGCCTGCCTTACCTGCTGGTGGGCGTGCTGCTGCTGTTGCTGTGCGTGCTGGCCGCCGCGTATCGCATGAAGGAGACCCCATGAACGATTCCCTGGTGCAGGGTGCGTGGCCGGAGGCTGAGCCATCACCCCTGCAGAGCGCGGACGACGCCTCGCTGTTCCTGTTGCAGCATGCGGGCCAGCATGTGCATGCGCGCGGTTGCCGCGCGACGCTGCCGGCCGGTGCACTGGCGACGTTGGCCGAGCGTGTCGCCGCCTTCTTCGCGCAGCAGCGCGGTGGTCCGGGTGTGCTGGTCGGCGCGGTGCCTTTCGAGCCGCGCGCCGACGATGCGCTCTATCAGCCAGAACGCCTGCTGCCGCCGTTGCCGCTGCAGCCGCAGGCGGCGCCGCCGCTGGATGGTGGGCTGCAGGCCGAGCCCGCAGCGGTGGACTATGCAGCCGCCGTTGCCGCAGCGGTGCAGGCACTGCGCGCGCCCGAACAAGGGCTGCACAAGGTGGTACTGGCGCGCAGCCTGCTGGCCCGCACCCGTGAGGCACTTTCGCCGGATGTACTGCTGGCACGGCTGGGGGCGGATCCTTCGGTTGCCACCTATGCGGTGCCGCTGCCGGTTGAACTGGGCCAGGCGCCGGCCTGGCTGGTGGGCGCGACCCCGGAACTGCTGCTGCGCAAGCGCGGCACACAACTGCTGTCGCATCCCTTGGCCGGATCGGCACGACGCAGTGCCGATGCTGCCGAGGACGAGCGCGCCGCACAGGCGCTGTTGGCCTCGGGCAAGGACCACGACGAACACCGTCACGTGGTGGAGGCCATCGTCGACGGACTGGCGCCGTACTGCAGCCACATGGATGCACAGCCGCGTCCGGTGCTGCACGCCACCGCCAGCATGTGGCATCTCGGCACCCGCATCCACGCCACGCTGAGGGACGCGCATACGCCTGCGGCCGAGTTGCTTGCGCAGCTGCATCCCACCCCGGCGGTCTGCGGCACGCCGCGGATGGCAGCCCTGCAGCGGATCCGTGCGCTGGAACCGGTGCCGCGCGGCTTCTATGCCGGTGCGGTGGGTTGGCTGGACGCCCAGGGCGACGGCGACTGGTACGTGGCGATCCGCTGCGCGCGCCTGCAGGGCACCCAGCTGCGCCTGTATGCCGGCGCCGGCATCGTCGCCGATTCACAGCCCGAGGCCGAAGTGGCTGAAACCGCAGCGAAGTTTGCTGCCCTGTTGAACGCGCTGGGCGTGCATGGGCCAGCGCCCGCAATCGAGCCCGCCGCATGACGCACTCTCCTGCTTCTCCGCGCCTGCCATTGCAGCAGGTATGGCCTGATGAACGGGTTGCGCGCTATCGCCAGGCAGGCCACTGGCGTGGCGAGACCTTCCCGGCATTCCTGCGCGAGCGCGCCGAGCGCTACGCCGATGACATCGCGGTAGTGGCCGGCGACGTCCGCCTGAGCTATGCACAGCTCTGGCACGAAGCTGGCCGTATCGGCGCCGGCCTGCTGGCGCTGGGCCTGCAGCCGGGCGAGCGGGTGCTGGTGCAGCTGGGCAACAGCGCCGGGTTCATCACCACGGTCTGTGGCCTGTTCCGCGCCGGCCTGGTGCCGGTGTACGCGCTGCCCGCGCATCGCATCACCGAGCTGGTGCACTTCGCTAACAAGGCCGAGGCCAGTGCCTACATCACCGCCGAACTGCAGGATGGCTTCGATCATCGTGGGTTGGCGCGGGCATTGCAGGCTGAAGTGCCCGCGGTGCGGCGGGTGGTCATCGACGGTGATCCGGCCGAATTCACCGCACTGGACGCGCTGCAGGGCGACCGCAGCCAACTGCCGGCCGACCCGGATCCGCAGTCGGTGGCGTTCCTGCAGATCTCCGGCGGCAGCACCGGCCTGTCCAAGCTGATCCCGCGCACGCATGACGACTACATCTATTCGTTCCGCGCCAGCAATGACATCTGCGGCATCGACCGCGACAGCGTGTACCTGGTCGCGCTGCCGGCCGCGCACAATTTTCCGATGAGTTCACCGGGCTTCTTCGGCGCGCTGTATGCCGGTGCCCGCGTGGTGCTCAGCCCCGGCCCGGGCCCGGATGCGGCGTTCCCGTTGATCGCCCGCGAGCGCGTGACCTGCTGCGGACTGGTGCCGCCGCTGGCGCTGCTGTGGGCGCAGGCGGCGGCGACCAGCAAGCACGATCTGTCCAGCCTGCAGGTACTGCAGGTGGGTGGTGCCAAGCTGGTGCCGGAGGCGGCGCGGCGGGTGATCGACGGCCTCGGCTGCACGTTGCAGCAGGTGTTCGGCATGGCCGAAGGGCTGGTCAACTACACCCGCCTGGATGACCCGGAGGAACTGATCGTGGCCTGCCAGGGCCGACCGATCAGCCCTGACGATGAGGTGCGCGTGGTCGATGACCACGATCATCCCGTGGCCGCAGGCGAGGTGGGCCACCTGCTGACCCGCGGTCCGTACACCATCGGCGGCTACCACAACGATGCGGTAGCCAATGCGCGCTCGTTCACCGACGATGGCTTCTACCGCACCGGCGATCGCGTGCAGCAGCTGCCCGGTGGCTACCTGGTGGTACAGGGGCGAGCCGGTGACCACATCAACCGCGCCGGCGAGAAGATCTCCGCCGAGGAGATCGAAGACCATCTGCTGGCCCATCCGGGCGTGTTCGACGCTGCGGTGGTGTCCATTCCCGATGACTATCTGGGCGAGCGCAGCTGTGCCTTCGTGATCCAGCAGGGTGAGCCGATCAAGGCGCCGGCACTGAAGGCCTGGATGCGCACGCGCGGCTTGGCCGCGTTCAAGGTGCCGGACCAGGTTGTGTTCGTCGACAGTTTCGATACCACCGCAGTCGGCAAGATCAGCCGCCGCGAACTGCGTGCGCAGCTGCGCACGCGTCATCTGCAACAGACAGGAGGAACGCGCTGATGGCGCTGCCCCGCATCACCAACTACCCCTTGCCGAGCGCTGCTGAACTGCCGCAGGCGCGTGGCCCCTGGCGCCCGCAGCGTGATCGTGTCGCACTGCTGGTGCACGACATGCAGCGCTACTTCCTGGCTGCGTTCGATGCGGGCAGCGCGCCGCTGCGGCCGGCGGTGGACAATATCGCGCGCCTGCTGGCGCATTGCCGCTTGCATGGCATCCCGGTGTTCTACACCGCCCAGCATGGCGACCAGGATCGCCGCGACCGCGGCCTGCAGGCCGATCTGTGGGGCCCTGGCATGCGCCGCAGCGCCGATCACGAGCCGATCATCGAGGCGCTGGCACCGCAACCGGGCGAGCACGTGCTGGTGAAACACCGCTACAGCGCGTTCCAGCGCAGCAATCTGGAAACCCTGATGCGGGTACGTGGCCGCGACCAGCTGCTGGTGACCGGCGTGTACGCCCATATCGGTTGCACCGCCACGGTGGCCGAAGCCTTCCAGCGTGACATCGAGGCGTTCATTGCCGCCGATGCGGTGGCCGATTTCTCGCGTGCCGATCACGATCAGGCGCTGCACTGGATCGCACGCACCTGTGGTGTGCCGATGACCACCGACCAGCTGCTGGAGGTGCTGTGATGGCCGCAGCGGGTGAAGTGCTGGATCTGGAGCGGATGCGGGCCGACGTGGCGCGCGTGCTGGAGTGCACGCCGGCCGAGATCGGCGACGACGACAACCTGATCGACCTGGACCTGGATTCGATGCGCATGCTCGGGCTGGTGCTGGCGTGGGGCAATACCGGGCTGCCGCTGGAATTCTCACAACTGGCCGAGCACACCACGCTGCGACAGTGGTGGGCCGTGGTGCAGCAGTTGCAGGCCGCGCAGACGGCATGAACAACGCAGCGCTGGCCACGCCGGTGGCACTGACCGAAGCCCAGACCGGGCTCTGGTTCGCACAGCGGCTGGCGCCGGAGAACCCCGCGTACAACACGGCTCATGCGGTGTGGATCGAAGGCGCGCTGGATGTGGCTGCATTCATCGCTGCGGCCAACCAGGCAGCGATCGAGGCTCAGGCATTCGCACTGCGTTTTGCCGAGGGCGACGACGGCCAGCCGGTGCAATGGCATGATCCTGCACATGTGCCGCTGCTTTCGGTACGGGATGTATCCGGCGAGTCCGATCCGGCTGTGGCGGCACGTGCGGTGATGCAGGCCGACCGGCTCAGCGCGGTCGATCCAACCCGCGACCGGATCAGCCAGCAGGCGCTGTTCACGCTGGGTGCCCAGCGCTGGGTCTGGTATCTGCGCGTGCATCACCTTGCAGCCGATGGCTATGGCATGGCGCTGTTCAGTGATCGTGTCTGTGCGTTGTACGCCGGGCGTGGCGGTGAGGCACTGCCTGCACTGGACGGCGTGCTCGCCGATGATGCCGGGTACCGTGTCGATGCGCGGCGCGAACAGGCCCGGCACTGGTGGCAGGGCTACCTGCAGGGTGCGCCAGCGGGCGTGGGCCTGGCCGGCACAGTAGCGGCCAGCGACGATGCGCTGCGCTGGGTGCAACCGTTGGACGCCTCGTTCCGCGAGCGGTTGCTGCACGTCTCGTCGGCCTGGCTGCAGCCGTGGCCGGATGTGCTGGCGGCGCTGTCCGCCGAGTACCTGCGGCGGATGAGCGGGGCTGATGAAGTAGTGCTGGGCGTGCCGTACATGGGCCGCCTGGGCAATGCGTCCGCGCGCGTGCCGGCAATGGTGATGAACGTGCTGCCGTTGCGCGTGGCCGCCGGCCAAGGCAGTGCCGAGGCGTTCAGCCGTGGCTTGGGCCGGCAGCTCAGCCAGGGCCGCAAGCATGGCCGCTACCGGGGCGAGCAGCTGCGCCGCGACCTTGGCCTGGTGGGCGCGCAGCAGCGGCTGCACGGCCCGATGGTCAATGTGCAACCCTTCTACAAGCCGTTGACGCTGCCGGGCGTGCAGGCGTCGCTCGAGGTGCTGTGCACCGGGCCGGTCGATGATCTGACGATCGGCTTCCGCGGCGATGGCCAGCGCCTGCTGGATCTGGAGATTGAAGCCAATCCCGCGCTGTACGGCCTCCGGGACGTGCAGGCCCATGCAGCGCGCCTGCTGCATTTCGTGTCGGCAGCGCTGCAGGCCGAGGACATCGCGGCCGTGCCGCTGGCCACGGCTGTGGAGGTGGAGCAGGTCGTGCATGGCTTCAATGCCACGGCACATCCGCTGCCACCAACCACACTGGCCCAGTTGCTGCAGCAGGGCATGGATCGCGATCCGCAGGCGACCGCCCTGGTGTTCGGCGAGGCCGAGCTGGACCATGCCACGCTGGAGGCGCGCAGCTTCGCACTGGCCGCGCAGCTGCGCTCGATGGGCGTTGGCCCGGGCAGCGTGGTGGCGGTGGCGCTGCCGCGTTCGCTGGAGCTGGTGATCGCGCTGGTGGCCGTGCTGCGTGCGGGTGCCGCCTACCTGCCGCTGGACCTTGCCCATCCCGACGAGCGCCTCGCGCGCATCGTTGCCTCGGCACAGCCGGCGTGCGTGCTGGCAGCCGCCGAGGTGCAGCCGCGGATGGCCGCGGTCCCGGTGCTGGCGCCCGGACAATGGAACGCGCTGAGTTTCGCCGCACCCTGGGCCGACCCGTTGCCTGAGGATGCCGCGTATGTGATCTATACCTCCGGCTCTACCGGCGAACCCAAGGGCGTACTCATCGAGCATCGCGCCATCGTCAACCGCCTGCTGTGGATGCGCGAGCACTACGGCATCGGCAGCGATGATCGTGTGCTGCAGAAGACGCCGGCCACCTTCGACGTATCGGTCTGGGAGTTCTTCCTGCCACTGCTGTGTGGTGGCACGCTGGTGCTGGCCGGCCCGGAAGCACACCGTGACCCGACCGAGCTGGCGCGGCTGATCCGGACCCACGGCATCACCACCGCGCATTTCGTGCCCTCGATGCTGGAGGCGTTCCTGGTCGCGCCGGCCTCGGCCGGTCTGCAGCTGCGGCGCGTGTTCACCAGTGGCGAGGCGCTCGACGCCCCGCTGCGGGATCGCTTCCACGCCCGGGTGCGCGCGGAACTGCACAACCTTTACGGCCCCACGGAGGCAGCGGTGGATGTGAGCGCGTGGCCGGCGCGGCCCGATGACCGTTCAGACCCGGTGCCGATCGGGTTCCCGGTCTGGAACACCCGCATGTACGTTCTGGATGCGCGGATGCAGCCTCTGCCGGTGGGGGTGGCCGGTGATCTTTACCTGGGCGGTGTACAGCTGGCGCGCGGCTACCTCGGCCGCGAGGACCTGACCTGCGAGCGCTTCCTGGCCGATCCTTTCCAGCAGGGTGAGCGCATCTATCGCACCGGCGATGTCGCACGCTGGCGTGCCGATGGTGCAGTGGAGTATCTGGGCCGCAGTGACCATCAGGTCAAGCTGCGCGGGCTGCGCATCGAGCTGGGCGAGATCGAGGCTGCGCTGCGTGAGCTGCCCGCGGTGGAACGCGTGGCGGTGCTGCTGCGCGATGATCTTCCCGGGGAGCCACGCCTGGTGGCCTACCTGCCCGAGCCGTTGGCCGATGTGACTGCACTGCGCAGCCACCTGGCCGCGCGCGTGCCGGGCTACATGATTCCCTCTGCCTTCGTCGGCGTGGCGCAGTGGCCGGTGACGGCCAACGGCAAGCTGGACCGCACTGCATTGCCGAAACCTGCGCAGCAGGAGGTCGCCGGCATGGCGCCGCGTACACCGTTGGAGCAGCAGCTGGCGCAGCTGTTCGCGCAGGCGTTGGGTCGCCATGGCACGGTGGCCATCGACGCGGATTTCTTCGGTCTGGGCGGGGATTCGCTGTCGGCGGTGCATCTGCTGCTGTCCATCGAACAGCGCTGGCGCTGTGAACTTGGCCTGGGGGCGCTGTTCGCGCAGCCCACAGTGGCCGCATTGGCGACGCGCATTGCCGAGCCCCCCGCGCGGGCCGACCACGCACTGGGTCCGGTGATCGCGCTGGCCGCCACTGACGAAACCAGCGTCACGCCGTTGTTCGTACTGCATCCGGCAGGCGGCATCGCCTGGAACTACCGGGTGCTGGCGCGGGCACTGCAGCCGGCGCGCGCGGTGTACGGCCTGCAGTCGCCCGCGCTGGACCCCGCGCTGCCGCTGCCGGGCAGCATCGAGGCGATGGCCAACGACTATGTGCAGCGCGTGGTCGCACTGCAGCCGCAGGGTCCGGTGCATCTGCTGGGCTGGTCGGTGGGCGGCATCCTGGCCCAGGCGATGGCCGTGCGTCTGCACGACATTGGCCGCGAGGTCGGCGAGCTGGTGTTGCTCGATGCGTATCCGAGTGAGTGCTGGCGTTCCGAACCCGAGCCGGATCCGATCGCCGCGCTGCGCGCACTGCTGGCGATTGCCGGGCATGACCCGGATGCACATCCCGAACTGGACGATCGCGAGCGCATCCTTGCCTTCCTGCGGCGCGGTGGCAGCGCCTTGGGCAGCTTGCCCGATGTGGTGCTGGATGGCGTGGTACGCGCGGTGACCGGCACCAATCGGCTGATCCGCGAGCACCAGCACCGCCCCTTCGTCGGCACGCTGGCGCATGTGCGCGCTGGCCGCGATCACCAGGCGCGCCCGCAGCTGCAATCTGCGCTGTGGAAGGCCCATGCACTGCAGGTCGATGCCATCGAGCTGCCGTTCCTGCATGCTGAACTGACCAGCCGCGACGCAGTGGCACACCTGGCCCCGTGGCTGTCGGCGCGCCTGCGCCAGTGGGATACGCAACAGGAGAATGCAGCATGCAGTTGACCGGCTTTGCGGGCAATGTGGCGCTGGTGACCGGTGCCGCAGGTGGTATCGGTGCGGCGCTGGTGAATCAACTACGGGAAGCCGGCTGCAGGGTGGTCGCTACGGACCGTGAACGGCCAACGTTCGCGGCCGTCGATGATCAGGTGCAGGCCTTTGCGCTGGACGTCACCGACGGCGCAGCGGTGGATGCGCTGGTTGACCGGGTGGAAGCCAGCGTCGGCCCGATCAGGCTGGCGGCAAGCGTTGCCGGTGTGCTGCACGTGGGCAACGTGGTGGACACCACCGATGCCGATTGGCAGCGGGTGTTCGCCGTCAATGCTGACGGCGTGTTCCATGTGGGGCGTGCACTGGCGCGGGTGATGTCGCCGCGGGGGCAGGGTGCCATCGTGACGGTCAGTTCAAACGCTGCCGGTGTGCCGCGCCACGGCATGGCGGCCTATGCCGCCTCCAAGGCGGCTGCAACCATGTTCACCCGCTGCCTGGGGCTTGAACTGGCGCCGCTGGGTATCCGCTGCAACATCGTGGCGCCGGGTTCTACGCTGACCCCGATGCAGACCGGCATGTGGGAAGACGAGCAGGGCGCGGCGCAGGTGATCGCCGGCAATCCGGCGACCTACAAGGCCGGCATTCCGTTGCGCAAGCTGGCCACGCCAGAGGACATCGCGCAGGCAGTGATGTTCCTGCTTTCCGAGCAGGCCGGCCACGTGGCGATGAGTGACCTGTACGTGGACGGCGGCGCGACCCTGCGCGGCTGAGTCCTGCCAGTGTCGGCCGCCGGCCGGCATTGGCAGAACCCGGTAGTGCCGGCCGCTGGCCCGCAACCTCATTCAACTTCCGACATCTCCCAACACCCGCCGAGGCATGGCCTGACTTTCAATGCTCAATGATCGCTCCACCATGGGGCATGAGCAGCCATCGCCTTCGCCTGGGCCGTCGCTCGATCATCGGCCAGGTCTACGTTCTGACAACCACCACCCATCAGCGCTGCCGGTTCTTTGAAAGCGAAGCTGCAGTGGCATGTGTAATCGACCAGTTCCACTACATCGAACAGCGAGGGCTCGTACAGTCTCTCGCATGGGTTGTCATGCCGGATCCTGTTCACTGGATGCTGGAACTGAAACTGACCGACCTCGCGGATGTCGCGCGTCGTTTCAAGTCTTCCAGTGCGCTTGCATTCAATCGCCTGATGGGGCGTCGTGGTGCGTTGTGGCAGCCCGGCTATTTCGATCATGCAGTAAGGGCAGAGGATTCGCTGGCGCGGCAAGCTCTGTACATCCTGGGCAATCCGGTACGAGCCGGTCTTGCCGGGCAGATTGGCGGGTATCCGCATGCATGGTCGGCATGGTCGTGATGCCGGCCAGCGGCCGGCACTACCTGTTGCAGTCAGGGTAGCGTGAGTCGGTAGACCAGCACACGGTTATCGTTGTCGTAGGGGCTGTCGCAGGATTGTCCCTGCATGCGGCAATGACGGGCGATGAAGTCGTTGTCGTTGCCTATGAGCAGCAGTACGTCCTTGGGATTCTGCGGATCCAGCGCCGGCAGCACGTCCATGGCTTCCCACTTTTCCGACAGCAGGCCGGCATGCGGGCCGCGCGTGGTGTCCAGATCCAGCCCGGCACGCGCAAGCTGCGGGCGGTCGAGCAGGTTCAGCAGTTCGTCGCTGCGTGCAGGCACGATGCCCGCCTTCAAGGTGGTATCGGCCGGATCGGCCAGTACCGATGCCGTACCGGTTTCGTAGGCGCTGCCCGCCAGATTGCTGGCCCCGGCCACATTCACCAGCAATACCGACTTGTAGACGATCGGGTCATCGCCGTCCTTGCCCAGGCCGTTGCCGTCGCGGGCCAGCAGCAGGAAACGGTTGGCATCCAGCGCACGCAGCTCACTCTGCGCGGCGGTGCGGTCGAGCTTTCCCTTGCCGTCGTGGGCGTAGGTGGGCAACGCCATCACGTAATGCTCGATCGGCTGCTGTGGCGTTGGCGACGCCGTCACGTCGTACACCAGCACGCGGGTGTTGATGCGTCCGGCGGCGCTGCCGTGCGCGCTGTCCTGCACAGTGGCGCTCTGCAGCGCCACGAACAGGCGCGTGCCATCGGGCGACAGGCCCATGCCTTCCACGCCCTGGTTGTTGCGGCGGCCAGTCTGCGGTGCGGCCAGCGATCCGAACGCCGGCTTGCCATCACGCCGGGGAGCAATTGCCGGGGGTGCGACGATGACCCCCTGCAGCCTGCCCAGATGGTCGAAGTAGTAGATGTTGGCGCTGTACTCATCGCCGATGTAGAAGCTGCCATCGGCGGTGAACTGCAGTGATTCGGCGTCCAGCGAGACCTTGCCGGCGCCCGTTCCGGTGGCAGGCGAGGGCAGTGCCACGCCACGCTGGGTCATGCTGTTGTCGCCCGGGTCGGCGCCGGTGAATGGCTGGCCGTTGAAGTCGGTCAACACCAGCCCCTTGTCCGGCACCAGCGTCAGCCGACCCAGCGCGGCCGGCTTGCCGGGCTTGGACGGGGCGATGTCGATGCGCAGCTGCATGCGCTCCACGCGGCCGGCATAGTCGTAGAACAGGCCGGCCTCGGGATCATTGCGGCCGCGGTCGGGCAGGGTCCACAACACGCCTTCATATCGGCGCCCGGTGCGCCGCCAGCTGCCTGGCTGCACCGCCAGCGATGAGAACGAACCCAGCGTATCGCCGAGGAAATCCACCGTGCCGGCCGGCAGCCGCCCCGCTGCAACCAGCCCCTTGTCGACATAGTCCAGGCCAGCCACCTGCACCGTGCGGGGTGGCGTGCCGCGGACTTCATGCGGTGCGTTGAAGCCGCTGACCGAGAGTGCGGCCAGCAGCAGGGTGGTAGCAGGCATCGGCGGGTTCCTCGCTGGCAATCAGAAGCGGATGTCGATGGTACCGAACACCTGGCGCGGTGCAGATGCATGGAACACATACAGCTTGCCGGTGGGGTCGCTGGGCGCGAACACGCTCGAATCCAGATTGCTGGCATAGCGCTTGTCGCCCAGGTTGGTCACGTTCAGCGACAGGCGCATGCCCTTGGCGAAACCAACCTGGCCGAAGTCGTAGCCGCCGGCCAGGTCGAACACGGTGAAGCCGCCGAACCCCTGGTCGTTGGTGTAGGTGTAGAAGCGTTCGCCGGTGTACTTGCCGCGCAGGCTGGCGAACCAGCCGTTGTCGCGCCAGGTGATCTCGGTGGCCAGCATCTGCTTGGGCGTATCGGTCTGGATTTTGCCCTTGATCTGCTGCTCGACACCGGCCTGCACGTAGTTGGAGGCATAGGTGGACCGGTTCAGCGAAGCCGAGGTGTACCAGCTGAAGTGCTCGTTGGGGGTCCACAGCACGGTCAGTTCGGCGCCGCGGCTGTCGACGCCACCGACGTTGTAGAAACGGTTGCCGCAGGTCGGGCCGACCGGCTGCCGCGAGTCGCAGGGGTTGTACTGCAGCAGGCGGTTGTCGAAGCGCACGTCATAGGCGGCAATCGAGGCCTGCAACGTGTCGGTGATGAAGCGGTAGCCCGCTTCCAGCGAGCGCGATTCTTCCGGCTTCAGGTTGCCCTGCGCGTTCCAGGTGGCCTGGCTGACCGCCTGCGGGCCCAGCTTGAAGCCGCCTTGGAACATGGCGATGTTCTCGGCGTAGCTGGCGAAGATCTCGTGGTGCTCGGCCAGGCGGAAGTTGGCACCAACGCTGGGCAGGAAATTCTTGCTGGCCTTTAACGAACCGGTGGCGAACTGGTTGTTGGAGGTCGGCGAGATCGGCGTCTTCGCATCACCCGGCAGCGCCTGTGCGTCGGAGGTGGCGTGCGGGCTCTTCGCACCAAACTCGAGGGTCAGGCGGTCGTCGAGCAGACGCCAGGTGTCTTTCAGGAAGAACTGGTGGGTCTTCCAGCGGGTGCGCTGGGCGAACACGCCCACATCCGAGGGCAGGGTGTTCATGCCGCTCAGGTCACGCGGTCCATCCACCGCGGTCTGGTAGCGTTCGGCGCTGCTGGTATTGCGCTCGTACCAGACGCCACCCTCGATGCGGTGCGCACCCAGCTCCCAATCGAACGAGAGGGTGCCGCCGTCGCGGTCGATGGTGTAGATGGTGTTGCGGAAGATGATCGGAATTTCCTGCGCGGTGCCCTTGTTGGACCATGCGCCGCTGTTCCAGTTGTGGCCTTCGCCGCGGTCATCGTGGTGGTAGGCCAGCGCACGCAGGCTGAAGCCATCGGCCAGGAAGAAGTCGCCTGCCAGGTAGTACAGGTTGTCATCGCGCAGGATCTGCCCGGCGGTGAAGGCGCCGTCGGCATCCTTGTCCGGCCCACTGCTGTCGCACTTCTTCGCGTTGAAACTGGCGGTGTTGCAGTAGGCCTTGGCCACGGCCTTGCTCCAGTCGGGCGCGTAGCCGCCCCAGTCCCAACCCAGGCCGCGCGACATCTCGTCCTTGGACAGGTAGAAGTAGTCGGCCTGCGTGGTGCGCGAGGTATCGACGAAACCGGTGATCTGGCCGCGTCCGAAGTTCCACACACCCTTGGCATTGAATTGCTTGGTAGTGGATTTGTTGTAGGCGGACTGGTCGTTCCACAGGTCCGAGACCGCGTTCATGCCGGAAACATAGCCGGAGAAGCCGTTGTACTCGCCGCTGTCCACGCGCACGAAGGTACGGCGGTTGGCATCGCTGCCGAAGGTCTGCACCACGCGGCCGCCGAGTTCCTGTGCCGGGCGGTCGGAGGTGTAGGAGATGGTGCCGCCGAGGTTGCTGGTGGACGGTGTGCCGAGGCTGCCGATGCCCACCGCCAGTTCGGCACCGGCCATGTTCTCGCTGATCAACGCACGGTTGATGGTCAGGCCGTTGTAGTTGTTGTACGCGCCATCGCCCAGCGGCACGCCGTCCAGCGTGTAGCCGAGGCGGGTGGAGTTGAAGCCGCGCAGGCTGAGCGTCATCGACTGCTCGTTGCTGCCCAGTGCATCGGCTGACTGCGCGTTGACGCCCGGCAGCAGGTTCAGGGTCTTCTGCAGGCTGGTGCCCGGCGGCAGTATGTCGAGGTTCTCGCGGGTGATGCGCTGCACCTGGCGCGCTTCGCCGCTGCCGATCACCGAGACCGCATCGAGGTCGGTAGCAGCGGTGCCAGTGGAGGTCGGGGCGGCATCCTGCGCCCAGGCCGCAGGAGCGAGCGCGATCGACAGCGCGGCGGCCAACAAAGTCTTCGTCATGTTACGGACACTCAGGCAGGTACAAGCCACCGCGTGGGCGCGGAGCTCATGGAATTTGAAAGGAGGGACAGCCGATGCGACCGGTGGCGCTGCAGGCGCCGTGGATCAACGTGAAAATGGTGCGCTAGACAGATGACTGTCTGGTGACACCGCTACACGCGTGGCATGCCGACGCATGCACTGGTAGATGCCAACCTTGGTTGGCATGCGCGGCGTCCAATGGACGCTGCGTTGCTTTGTTGCAGGAGCGCCAACCAAGGTTGGCGTCTACCAGAAGCGCGGATCAGGAGCGCCGAACAAGGTCGGCGTCAACGTGCGCTCAACCCGCGTTGCGGGGTTTGCGCGTGCGCTTCGGCTTTGCGCCATCACCGCCACTGGCGGCGCCATCCTGCAGGGCCTGCAGCCACGACAGGGTGTCGACGTAGTCGACGAAGTGGCGCAGGTAGCCGGGGCTGGCGGCCTGCATGGTGTCCAGCATGCGCTGCACCAGCACCGCCGAGTTCAACGGGCCGCCGTCGGCCGGGGCCTCGGTGCGCAGTGTGCGGCGTACCTGCAGTTCACTGCGCAGCTCCGACCACGCGCGTCGCGCGTCGTCCAGCATCGGCACCTGCGGGTAATGCGGCAGCGAGCGTGACCCCGCATCGAGGTCGCGCACCAGGGCACGCAGCCCATCCAGCGCTGGCGGCTTACTTGGCATCCGGCGCCTTCGGCTTTGGAATCGGCGCGATCTCGACGCGGCGGTTGCGCGCGCGGCCACTCTCATCGGCGTTGGAGCTGACCGGTTGTTCGCTGCCGAATGCGGCCGCGAACACTGCATCGGCCGGTACGCCATCTGCGATCAGGGTGCGGGTCACCGTCAGCGAGCGCTGCGCGGACAGCTCCCAGTTGTCGGCGAAGCGCCGGTTGCCTTCGCGCACCGGCGCGTCATCGGTGAAGCCGCTGACCATCAGGATTTCTTCGCGCGTGCCCAGATAGGCGGCCAGCGGTGCGGCGAGGCTGCGTAGCAGCTCCTGGCCTTCGGGCTGCAGCTGGTCCGAGTTGAGTGCGAACAGCACGCTGCCGCTGATGCCGATGCGGCCATCGACCAGGGTGACCCGGCCGGCAGCCAGCGGACCGGCCAGCGCCTGTTCCAAGGTCTGCAGGCGCTTGGCTTCGGCCTGGCGCTGCTTCACTTCCTGGTCCAGCCGCTGCGACAGCTCCAGCTGCACCGCCACCACGCCGACCAGGATCAGCACGAACGCGCCCAGCAGCACCGACATCAGGTCGCCGAAGGCGGCCCAGATCGGGGCGTGCGAACCGCCGTCGACCTCCAGCTCGTCGCTCATGCGCTGCCGGCCTTGCTGCGGCGCGTGGCCAGCTGCTGCAGTTCTTCCATCACCTGCTTCTGTGACAACAGGCTGAGGTCGACCACCTCGCGCGCCTGCGCCACGTAATAGGCCAGTTGCTCATCGCTGCGGGCCAGCGAGGCATCCAGCGCACCGCCGATCTGCTCCAGGCGGCCGGACAGTTCGGTGGACGCGGAACCGAACTGGGCGACCGCCTCGCCGAAGGTGCCGGCCAGCTGGCCGACTTCCCCTGCGCTTCCGTTGAGCGCCGCCGCGATGCCATCCAGCTTGCCGGTCTCGGCGGCGATATGGTCGGTGAAGCGGTTGCCGACGCGTTCCAGCAGTTCGGCCGAACCGCCGACCAGCGCGTCCACTGCGCTGCGCTGTTCGTGCGAGGCGTGATTGATCGCATCCAGCAGGGTCTGCACGGTGGCCAGCAGGCGGCCGCGTTCTTCCAGCATGGCGTTGTCGCGCACCAGGCTCTCGGACAGCGTGCTGCGCAGTTCGTTGATGACGTCGGCAGCGGCCTTGGGTGCGGCGGCGGCCGTCTGCAGCAGGGTGGAAACCTCGGCCAGCGTGGCGCTGGCCTGCATGCGTCCGTTGTCGCCGATGTTCTGTGCGGTCTCGGCCAGCGTGTCGCAGACCTGCTGCTGCTGCGCGGCCAGGCGCTCGCCGTTGGCCTGCAGGCGCTCGGTCAGCGCGCTCGATACGTTCTGCAGCGCTTCGCTCCAGCGTTGCAGGCGCTGTTCGTCACCGGCCTGCAGCTGCGCCTGCAGGGCAGCGTGGGCGTGCTGCAGTTCGGCGCTGACCGCGTCCCAGCGCGCCTGGCGCTGCTGTTCGCGGCTGTCCAGGCTGGCCTGCAGTTCGGCATGCGCGGTTGCGGCGGCAGCCTGTGCGGCCTGCCAATCCTGCGAGCGCTGCTGTTCGTGGTCCTGCAGCAGCGACTGGCTGGCGGCATGGCGTTCGTCCAGTGCCTGCAGCACGGCCTGCGTGCGTTCGTCCAGCTGCTGGCCGGTGGCCTGCAGTGCCTGCTGCTGGCGTTCGACAAGCACAAGGTTGAGCGCATGCTGCTGTTCGGCTGCCGCGCGCCAGGCGTCGGCATTGCCGCTGGCGTCGGCCTGCAGGCGCTCGCCGATGCGCGATACCAGCGTTTCAGCGTGTGCGCTCTGGCCGTCGCTGAAGGCCTGCAGATGCTGGCGCAGGTCGGTCACCAGCGCTTGCTGTGCGCCGGTCTGTTCGGTCACCACCTTGGCCCAGCTGGCTTCGGTGGCCACGCGGCTGCGCTCGAAGCCGTCGGCCAGTCCGGCCAGCTGCAGCTGCACGGCCTGTTCAACCCGTGCGTGCAGCGCCTGGCCGTGGCTGGCCAGGCCGGCCAGGGTGGTTTCCGCCATCGGCTGCAATGCGCCACCAATGGCGGCCGCGCTCGCTTCAGCACCTTCGCGCAACGATTGCTGCAGCGAGGCGGCCAAGCGTTCCTGCAGCACCTGGCTCTGGGTCAGGAATTCGGACTGGCCGGCCAGCAGGCGCTCGTTGGCCGCGGCGCTGTGCTGTTCAAACGCGCGGGTCATTGCCTGCAGGCGATCGACCAGCGCCGGCAGCGCGGCCGACTGTTCCTGCAGCATGCGCAGCGATTCGGCACGTTGCCAGGCCTGCGAATACGGATGCAGCGCGCCGGCGATGGCGCGGTCCAGCTGCTGCACCACCTGCAGGCGATCACGGCGCAGCAGCGCCGACAGCAGGCCCAGCATGGCCGAGCTGGCCACGCCGGCAATCGACGTGCCGAAGGCCACGGCCAGGCCCTGCACCGGCGAGGCCAGCGATCCGCGGATGGCGGCCATGTCGGTGGCGCTCTGCAGCGCAAGCCCGGTGCCGCGCAGGGTATCCATCATGCCCAGCAGGGTGCCGAGCATGCCCAGCAGCACCAGCAGGCCGACCAGGTAGGGGGTCAGCACCGGTCCGGGCAGTGCGGTGCGCTCGCCTTCCACGCGCAGGCGCACGGCATTGCGCAGCGCCACCGGCACCCGCTCCAGCCACGGGGAAAGGGTGTCCGCGGCCAGGGACACATCGCCCAGTGCAGCACGCAGCCCGTTGCTGGCCTGGCGGTAGCGGTACAGCTCCACGCCGCCGGCGATGTAGCAGGCCGCGATGATCGCCGCCACCGCCGCACCCAGCGGGTGCACCGAGACGTACCCGAAGCCGATCCAGCACACGGCCAGCAGGCCGGCAAGGAAAACAAGGACGTGGAAAACGGTTCTGGACATGGTGTTCCGGTCAGTGGGAGCGCAGGGCGGCAAGCAGCCCCTGGATCGGGTGGAAGCGCAGCTGCAGCTCGGCGAGCAGCAGGGTGCGCATGTCATGGCGGAACGACGCGCGCCAGCCCGGCTGGCCGTGCACGCGTTCGAAGCGGGCGCCCAGCACGGCCGGGGCAGTGGCCAGCAGGCTGTGTTCGCGCGGGCTCAGGGTCTGCTCCATCACCGCATCGACCTCGGCCAGCCGCGCCAGCTCGGGCGATGCCAGTACCAGCTGGTCGCGCAGGCGGCCGCGCAGGCGCCCGGTGGCGGTCTGGATGGCCTGCTGCAGCACCCGGTAGCGTTGCCGCAGCGAGGCGAAGTTGGGGGCGGCGGCGGCCTCGGCCAGGTCGAGCAGGCGTTCGGCCTCGGCATCCTCGCTGAGCGAGGCACGCAGGCTGGTTTCGGCCTGGGCACAATCGGCGAGCAGGTCATCCAGCGCTTCAGCGGCCTCGCCAGGCTCGGCCAGGCGGCCATCCAGCGCCCCTGCCAGGGCCACGGCACGGCTCCAGTCCACCCACTGGCCGAGGCGATCGGTCAGGGCGGGACTGGAAGCCGGCATCGCGCCGTCGCTGAGACGGGCGAGCAGACGAAGGAAGTCCGGTCCACCCAGGACCGGCTGCGCTGCGTTCGCCATCAAGGGGGTGGGGGCCAAAAACCGTTGATTTTACAACCAGATGAGCGCGGCCGTATGAAGGGGCGGCCAGGGGGCAGCGCCGATCGGGCCACAGGGCTTAAAATGTCCGGCTGTACCACTGCACCCCGACCCTTGGAGCTTGAGATGACCGTTGCGCAGTTCTACCCGATCGGCACCCCCGGACAGCCCTGGGGCGATGCCGAACGCGCGCAGTGGCGGGCCCGCCAGCAGCGTCAGCGCAGCTACCACGAAGACGTGGTGTCGGCACTGGAACGGCTGGACGAGCGCTTCGACGTGGTGCAGTACGGCCAGCTGGACTACGCGCCTGACCACTACCCGCTGTTTGCGGTGGTGAACCACGAGTGGAACCCGGCGCTGCCGACCGCCCTGGTCACCGGCGGCGTGCACGGTTATGAAACCAGCGGTGTGCATGGCGCCCTGCAGTTCCTGGAACAGCACGCCGAACGCTACCTGGGCCGCTTCAACCTGATCGTGGCGCCGTGCGTCAGCCCCTGGGGCTATGAGCGCATCCAGCGCTGGAACCCGAATGCCATCGACCCCAACCGCAGCTTCCGTGACGGTGGCCTGATCGAGGAAGCCGCCTCGCTGATGCGCTGGGTGGCCGAGCGCAAGGCCAACATCCGCGTCCACCTGGACCTGCACGAGACCACCGACAGCGACCTGCACGAGTTCGATCCGGCGCGCTGCGCCCGCGATGGCAAGCCGTTCGAGCGCGACACCATTCCCGATGGCTTCTATGTGATCGGCAACAGCGAAGACCCGCAGCACGATTTCCAGAAGGCGCTGATTGCCGCCGTAGCGCCGATCACCCACATTGCCCCGGCCGATGCCGAAGGCAATCTGGTGGGCATGCCGCTGCAGTCGCCGGGGGTGGTGTGGGGCGAGTCGCGTTCGATCGGCGCGTGCGCCGGTTTCACCGATGCGCTGTATGCCACCACCACCGAGGTCTACCCGGACAGCCCGAGCACCCACCCGCAGGAATGCAACGACGCGCAGGTGGCGGCAGTGTGTGCAGGCCTGGATTTCGCACTGGCCAACTGATCGGCGAGCTGAACGGCCGGGCCTGTGCTTGGCTGCATCGGCCGGCCGCATGATCAGCCGTCGGTGGTGCACGCGTCGCGGATGGAATAGACCACAGAGAAAATTTTCCAGCCCTCATCACGCCAGCGTGGCTGCGTCGCCGGCCTCAACAGGGCTCGGCCACAATGATGTAGTCGTGGCCGTGCTGCAGCCCGCCCAGTTGCTGCGACAGCGCAAGCGCACGCATCTGCAGGTCGTCCACATGACGCAGCAGCTCCACTGCCAGCCGACGATCGGCCAGCTTGCCCGCGGCGTGGCTGCACATGGCCAGCTGGCTCTGGATGAAGCGCGGGCCATAGGTGATCGGCACCTGCTGCGCGTCAATCACACGGAAGCGTGCGGCCTCCAGGCTGCGCAGCGCCCATTGCAACGGGTACTCGCGGTAGGGGCTGTCGCCGCAAAGCAGCAGGCAGGCATCGCGCAGCCTGCCGATCGCGTTCACCATGGCGCCGGCCGCACCGTCGGGCCGGCCGTGGATGTAGGGCTGCAGTCCGATCATGTACAGCCGTTGCCCCACCAGCGGGCGCAGGCGTTCAAACAGGCGCCCCTGCCAATAGGGCGCAAAGCCCTCGATGGCGCCCAGCAGGTAATCGGCCAGCACGACATCGAAGCACTCGCCCTGCAGCAGGGTGGGGTCCATCCAGTTGCCCACCAGCAGGCGGTCCTGCTCGCGGGGCGGGGCCGTCATCGTGCTGCGCGTCTTTTCTTCCATCTGTGCCGCGCCGGTCACCGCGGTCCAGCGTTGGCTGTTCAGCCCCTGCAGCCACTGCATGGAGGCGGGACCGGTACCGGCGTCCAGCACCGAGTCCCACGGCCGATGGCCGTGGAGCTGGGCGATGCGTTCGTACAACGTCATCGCGTGCGGCCTCAGAACGCGTAGCTGAAGCCGACGGTCACGTTCCGGCCTGGCTGCGGCACCGTGCTGGCCAGGAACGAGGCATGGTTCCAGACCTGTTCGTTCAACAGGTTGCTGCCACGCAGGAATACCCGGCTGTTGCCCACCGACAGGCGGTAGGACACGGTCAGGTTGAGCATGTCGTAGGCCGGCGATTCCACTTCGTAGTCGGCGATATGGGTCTGCCGGTTCACCCGGTACAGTTCCAGCTCGCTGTCGAATGCCCCTATGGCCAGGTTGGCGCGGCCACCGAAGCGTGCAGCGGGAATGCGTGGCACGTTGCCGCCGCCATCGGCGAAGCGCGCACGGGTGCGGTCACCAAACACGGTTACCTTCAGCTGTTCGTTCAACTGCAGGCTTACTTCGGCTTCAACACCGCGGAACTCCACATCGGCCTGGGTGTACTTGATCAGCCGGAAGGCTTCGTGCTGGTCCAGCGTGCGCGCGTAGATGTAGTTGTCCACGTTGTTGGCAAAGGCGCCCACGCTGAAGGTCAGCGGGCCCTCGGTCCTGCGCAGCATCAGCTCGGCGTTCTTCGAGGTTTCCTTGCCGTAGTCGGCGTTGTTGGCCGCGCCGCCGCAGGTCAATGCGCTGGGCAGCAGTCCGCATTCGTAGGTATTGGTGGCCATGTGGATGCCCCGCGCGTACAGCTCCTGCGCGTGTGGCAGGCGCTGCGAGCGCGACAGCGAGAAGGTGAGCGACAGGTCGGGGCGGAACGACCAGATGGCCGCGCCGGAGAACGAGCTTGCGGTGTCGTCGAACTTCGGTCGGTTGCGCGCATCATCGCGCGGGGTATGGGTCAACCATTCGTGGCGCGCGCCCAGTTCGAAGTGCCACTGGTCGTTCACTTCCAGGTGTTCCACCAGGAACAGGCCGGTGGCGCGGGTATCGACCGTCGGCAGGAAGGCTTCCACGCCCTTGGCGGCAAAGGTGGTGTCGCTGTGCTGCACACCGAAGACACCGGTCCAGCCGCCCACTGGCACGTGTTCCAGCTCCACCCGGCTGTCGTAACCCTTGTTGCTGAAGGTGGTGGTCACCTCTTCGCCGTCTACCTCGTCGTGGCTGTAGTCGGTGTGGTTGGCGCGGAATCGGATGCGGCTGATGCCCGCGAACGGATCCGCATATTCACCGCGCAGGTCCACCCGCTTGCTGGTCAGATTGATGGCGGCCACGTGGTCGTGATCGTGGTCATGGCCGTGATCATGGTCGTGCCCGGCTTCGGCGCCATGGTCGTGCGAGCCGCAGTGCAGGGTGCTGCCATGCGGGTGGCAACCCTCGTACTCGTGGCTGTGGCCGGGCAGGCCGTAGTGGTCATCGCGGTAGGAATAGGCCAGGCCGATGTAGCCCTTGTCGGTCACCCAGCTGGCGCCCACGCTGCCGTTCTTCGAGCGGCTGAAGGTGGCATCCACGCGCGATTCGTCCAGGTCCGGCGCGCGATAGTTGTCGGCATCCTTGTAGGAACCTTCGGCATGCAGCACCAGGTTGTTGCCGATCTGGCCGGTGATGGCCGCGGCGGCCACCTGTTCGTCTGCCACGCTGTTGCCGCGCAGCAGCAGGCGACCTTCCAGGCCATTGTCGGGCAGGCGCGAGGGAATCTTGTTGTCCAGCACGTTCACCACGCCACCGATTGCGCCGCCGCCGTAGAGCAGCGTGGCCGGCCCGCGCAGCACCTCGATGCGTTCACCCAGCAGCGGGTCCACGGTTACTGCGTGGTCCGGCGAGATATCCGAAGCGTCCAGTACCGCCGAACTGTCGGACAGCACCTTGACCCGGGGCGCGGTCTGGCCGCGGATGACCGGGCGGCCGGCACCGGCACCGAAGGTATCGGCTCGCACGCCAAGTACGCCGTCGAGCACCTCGCCCAGGGTGCCGCCGCCCTGCTGGATCTTCTCGGCGCTGATGACGCTGACCGGCGAGGCGATCTTGCTGGCGTCTTCCAGCATGCCGGTGACCTGCACAGTGTCCAGCGTGGAGGGCCTGGGTGTGGGGGATTCGGCCCAGGCGGCCTGGGTGGCAAGGCCGGTGGACAGCAGCGCAATGGCGATGCTGGTGGAAAGAGAGGTAGGAGAAGTCGTCATGCGGTTTCCATGGCAGGGAAGAGGTGCCGGCAGTGGCGAGGTCGTCTGGGCGCGCAGCGGCGCCTGGATGGTGAGGCGATGTTATAACATCACATTAACGAATGAGCCAGAGACGATGGTCCCTGTGTCTTCCGGGCCGTAACCGGGCTTCACGGACGGCGAGCGGCGGGCGCGGGAAGATGGAGCGTTCCTGCTCCGCTGCACGAGATGCAACCGCGAATGCTTCAGCAACTGCTTCACCTGGCACCCCTGATCACCGCTGCCATGACCTGTGTGACCGCACTGATCTGGGTGGTCTACCTCAGCGTGTTCCTGCGCAGCTATCGCCGCCAGCAGCGGCCGTCCATCCTGATCACCTCCGGCGCCGGCAAGCACCTGGACGCGCACTGTTTCGTGACCAACCTCGGGCTGGAGCCGGTGTACCTGCTCGATGTGGTGATCGATCTGATCGAACCCGACGGCAACGTGGTGCGAGCGGTCATTCCCGAGCGCACCGAGCACGTCAGCAAGGGGCCGGCGGCCGAGGATGAGGACATCCGCCGCGCGACCAACGTGGGCCCGCTGAGCAGCGGGGGCGAGCGCGATCTGGGCCGGTTCCGCACCCTCATCGAGCGCGCCAGCACCGAGAATCCCGCGATCAAGGCCGGGGTTGCCTTCACCAGCCTGGAGATCACGGTGGTGCTGGTCACTGCCAGCCAGGCTGAACTGTGTGGCGCCTCACGCTGCTATCGCATTGAACACCCGGCCGCAGGCGAGCCGCGGCTGCATGCACGCACCATCAAGGCGCGGCAGCTGCAGGGCTACTTCGCACGGCGCAACCTGTCGGGGTTGCTGACGGCACAATTGCGCGCCGGGGCCGAGGGTTAAGCCCGCGCGCGTGCCTATGCTGTGGCGGCCGGCAGGAACAGGTACCAGTACAGCGCGACGTCGGCGCTGACATCGCCGGGCAACTGGCTGTACAGGAAGCGGTCCGAACCGCCCAGTACGAAGCCGCAGCGGGCATAGAAGCGGCACGCCGCCACATTGGATGACTGCGTTTCCAGGCGGATCGCGCGCAGCTTCAACGCTGTCGCCCACGCCACCGCGCTGTCCATGAGTTGTGCGGCCACACCCGCGCGACGGCAGCGCCGCGACACCGCAATGTCGTCGATGCTCGCGCAGCCGTTCCAGCTCACCGTGGCCAGCAGGTAACCGGCGAGCTCCTCGCCGTGCCATGCAGCCAGCAGCAACCGCTCCGGGTCGGCTGCGGCATCACTCAGCGACGTATCGCTGTCCTAGCGCTTGGTGCGTGGCGCCACGGCTTCCACGCGGGGCATTCCCGGGCCGTCGAACGGTGGCACCGCCGCCTCGGCGATCTCGAAGGAGAAGTCCGCAGCGGCCAACGCCTGCGCGGAAATGCTGTCAACGCGTTCGATCCGCATGCAGGCTCCGGCCCTGGGCGTCCATCATCGGCAGCTACTATCTCAGCCTGCTGGCCGCGCCTGCAATCGTGTCCGCGTCGGTCCAGCCGCCGCCCAAGGCGAGGAACACATCCACCTGCCGATCCACCTGTTGCGAACGCGACGCGGCCAGTGCCGACTCAGCGTCTGCAAGGGCAGCCTCGGCAGCAAGCACATCGATGAAGCCGACCCTGCCGAAGCGATACAGCTGCCCGGCCTGACCGCTTGCGCGCGCTGCATCATCGCGGGCCAGGGCCAGGCTGTGCTCGCGCTCGATCTCCTGCGAATAGGCCGACAGTGCGGTTTCGGTCTGCCGCAGCGCGTCCAGTACCGCGCCATCGAACGCGGCCAGTGCGGCATCGGCAGCAGCACCGGCAGCATCGATGCGCGCCCTGGCCATCCGCCGGTCCGGCCAGCGCCACGACAGCAGTGGCCCGATGCTGGCGCCCACGCTGTTGCTGGACAGCAGGTGCCTGAACGCGTTCGCCATCCCCGCCGATGCGCCGATGCTCACCTGCGGATAGAGACCCGCCGTTTCCACGCCGATGGTGGCGGTGGCGGCCGCAAGCGTGCGCTCGGCCGCGCGCAGGTCGGGGCGTCGCTGCAGCAGGTGCCAGCCATCGCCCACCGGAATGGCGTGCTGCAGGTGCGGGGGCTGCGGGCACTCCGCCACGTCCTGCGGGTAGTTGGCAGGGGCACGGCCCATCAGCGCGGCCAACTCGAACAGGGCAGCCTGCCGCTCTGCCAGCAGGCGTGGCACGGCTGCCGCACTACGGTTGACCGCTGCACGGGCCCGGCTCACGTCGAAGTCCGTACCGCGGCCACCGGCCGCCAGCCGCACCGTGGCATCCAGGGTGGCGCGCTGCGTGCCCAGCACCCGCCGCGTTGCCGCCAGGGTGTCGTTGCTCGAACAGATGTCCACGTAGGCGCGGGTAACGGCGGCGGCAACCACCACCCGTACCTGGTCGCGCGCTGCCGCTACGGCCTCTGCATCCGCGCTGGCCGCTTCGATACCGCGGCGGATGCCGCCGGCCAGATCCAACGGGTAGGACAGCTGGATGCCCAGGGCATACACCTGCGGCGAGGCCGAAGGCTGGGTGTAGCCACCGGCATGGGTCAGCGTGCCCGATGCACTGACCTCGGTACTCGGTGCGCCTTGCGCCCGGTACTGCAGCACCACCGCTGACGCGCGGCGCAGGTTGGCGTCAGCGGCGCGTAGATCGGTGTTGGCGCGCAGTGCTTCTGTCACGTACGCATCCAGTCGCGGGTCGTCATACAGCTGCCACCAGCGGTCTGCGGGTTCGGCCTGCGTATACGCCGCAGACTGGCTGGAAACGAAGGCGCGCCCAGCCTCGGGCGCTGCGGCCATCGCGTTGGCGGGCAGATGATAGTCCGGGCCGGAAACACAGCCGGCCAGCGACAGTGCCAGCGTGGCCGCAGCCACGCGGCAAGGCGTGCTGATCATTCACAGGCCCCCGGCGTACGCGGCACAAGGGTAACGCTGGCAGTGCGGCCGACGATGAGGCGGGTCTGTGGCGAGGCATCATCGATGCGGATGCGCACCGGGATGCGTTGCGCCAGACGCACCCACGAATAAGTGGGGGTAACCGCCGGCAGCAGGTTGTGGGTGCTCGACCGCTGGTCATCGGCAATGCCTGCGGCGATGCTCTCCACATGCCCGTGCACTTCGCGGTCATCGCCCATCAGCCGTGCAATGGCGGCATCGCCTTCGTTGATGCAGTTGAGCTTGGTTTCCTCGAAGTAGCCTTCGATGCGCAGGCTGCCGGTATCGACCAGCGCCATGGCCTGCGCCCCCGGTTGCAGGAAATCACCCGCGTGCAGGTCCAGGTTGGTCACGACGCCATCGGTGCTGGCGCGCACTTCGGTACGTTGCACGTTCAACAGCGCCACGCGTCGTTCGGCGCGGGCCTGGGCCAGGCTGGCCAGTTCCGTTTGCACCTTTGCCATATTGCGTTCGCGGGTTTCCGAAGCGACCAGGTTGCCCAGTGCACCGTCGCGTTCTGATTCGCGGCGGGCCAGCGTGAGCGCGGCCTGCGCGCTGCTCACGGCGGCATCGGCCTTGTCCAGTGCGGCGGAAAACCGCGGCTGGTCCAGTACCAGCAGCAGCTGCCCGGCAGTGACGTGCTGGTTGTCACGCACCAGCACCTGGGTCACCAACCCACCCATGTCCGAAGCGATCCGCACTACGTCCGCGCGCACCCGCCCATCGCGCGTCCAGGGTTGCTTCTCGTAACGGTTCCAGATGGACAGGGCCGCGATACTGGCGATGGCGAACAGGCAGAGCGTTGCGCTCCAGCGTCCAATGACGGCAAGCAGGTGTTTCATTGCAGTTTCTCTAGCAGGGGCACAAGCCGGATCAGCAGCTCGGCGAAGATCACAAACAGCGACAGACCTACCAACGGGCGATAGGCGAACAGGCGATACAGGCCCAGGTTGGCCAGCAGGCGCGATACCAGCATCGACAGCACCAGTGCGATGAGCGCCAGCGCCAGCAGGCCGGGAATGAAGACGCCATCGATGGAAAGATCGGAGAGCATCGCTTCAGCTCCCCTGCGCAGACTGCGGCGCGAAGAGATCGCGGCGCAGGTCGGAAAGCACGCGCAGCAGCTGCTGCGACGCCGGCGATGCATCGCCAGCAAGCGCCATGCGCGCATCTTCAATGGCCCTCTGAAGCAATGCGCACGGCTCGCGGCGCGGCGTGGCAGGGTTGCCGACGTGGCTGGTGGCGCCGTCCAGCAATACGGCAAGGCAGCCCGCATCACCGACCGTGATCTCTTTCGCCAGCCTGCGCAATTCGGCCAGGTCACTGGCGGCGCGCATATCGGCAAACAGTGTGCGCAGCGTCTTCGCCGCTTCCGGGTCACCGCGCAGGCGTGGCGCCAGCAGCCCCAGCCGGTCAACCATGCGGCTGGTCCATTCGTCGCCATCACGGATCTTGCCGGCGGCGCGGCGCCCGATATCGCGCCGGGTCAGCTGCAGCAGGCGCATGCGGCTGCGGCGCGCATCCAGTGTCTGCAACAGCAGCATGCTGCACAGCGCTGCTGCAGTACCCACGAAAAGCGCCACGCTGCTGTTGAGTGCACCGACGATGTTGGTTGCGTTTGTTGCACCCAGCCCTGCGATGAGCGGGAACGTAAGCACCACACCCAGCGCAGCCATGATGAACGGCGGCCGCGCCAGGAACGAGCCGCAGACCAGCAATGCCGGCGCCAGTGCCAGCGCCAGACCAGTGAAATCGGACAGGCCGGGCAGGATCAGCAGCCCGTAGATCAGCCCGACCGCTACGCCGATGCACGACCCCAGCAGGTAGCGCATCACATGCCCGGCAGGGGCTTCGGTGGTGCCGAACAGCACGCACGCGGTACCGATGATCGACACCGCCGTTGCGCCATCGGACCACGCGGTGGCGATCCACAACCCACAGCTCAGCACGATGCCGATGAAGGCGCCCAGCGCGCTGCGCAGGGCCAGCCGATGATCGCGGTGCAGCACATGGCCCCTGGCCTTGTTCGCAAGATGCGCTGGAACCTGCCTGCGCCAGTCCGGGCGCGGCTGCCGCAACAGGGCCTGCAGCAGGCGGCAATCGCGGTGGGCGGCATGCAGTAGGGCCAGGTCCGAGCGGACGCCGGCCTGCAGCAGCTCACGCCACGCAGGGGAGGGGCCTGCCGATGGCGTGCGCAGCGCGGTCAGCGCATCGTCCACCGCGCTGGACAGCATCAGCACATCCAGCATCCTGTCGTGCAGCGCCCGCAGCATCTGTGCCTGCGCTGCGCCATCGGCGCTGTCGAACGGCAGATGGATGGACAGCGTGTGCAGCTCCAGCAGGTCCGCTGCAACCCTGGAGCGATCCTCCGCCAGGACGCTGTCCCTGGCCCCGGCCTGCATGTCGTGGGTCCAGCGTTCGGCATCGGCCAGGATCGAGGCCACACGTGCCTGCATGCGCTGCGAAACCCGGCGCGGCAGCACCAGCGCATGCACCAGCGTGGCGGCGAAGATGCCAATGGAGATTTCCTGCACGCGGGTGATGGCGATGGTGAAAACCGCATCGGGCGTCATCACCGCAGGGAACCCGATCAGGCTGGTGGTGTACCCGGCCAACAGGAAGGCGTACGCGCGCGGGGTGCGGTCGAGCATGGCCATGTACAGGCACAGCGCCATCCAGGCGGCCAACACCGTGCTGAGCACCAGCGGCGCATTGGCGAAGTTCGGCACCAGCGCCACCGTGGCGAGCGCACCGCCAACGGTGCCCAGCAGGCGGAACAGCCCCCGGCTGAGCGTCGCGCCGGACAGCGGTTGCGATACCAGGTAGACCGTTCCGATGACCCAGAACGGCCGAGTCAGGCCGATGCGCAGCGACAGGTACAGGCCGACAATCGCGGCGAGCAGGCACTTGGCCGAGAACAGCACGGCCTCCTGGTCGGTCCGCAAGGCGGGCAATTTCAGCAACGCCAGGGCGCGTGCGGGAATGGGGCGGGGAGGGGCCGGTGTCTGCATCGGCCCATCGTATTCAGCAGGGCGGTACGCCGGATTTCGTTAGAATGTCAGCCTATCGCTAAAACCGGTCAATTTGAGAATGACTCGCATTGCGTTGCCGGGCTTTGATCTGGACCCGGATGCCAGCGATCGGCCCGCCGTGGCGAGCCGGCTGCAGGTGGCCGACCACGATGCCGAGATACCGGTGCACGACCACCGCAAGGGGCAGTTGATCCTGGCGCTGCACGGCGCGGTGACCTGCGAGGTGGCCAACGCATTGTGGATCGTGCCGCCGCAGTGCGGCGTGTGGATTCCCGGCAGCATGCCGCACAGCAACCGCGCTACCGCCAACGCGCGGCTGTGCTACCTGTTCGTGGAACCGGGCAGCGTGGCCCTGCCGCCGCAGTGCGTGACGCTGACCATCTCGCCGATGCTGCGCGAAATGATCCTGCACCTGGCCGATGGGCCGCAGGACTACCCGCGCGGAGGGCACACCGAGCGACTGGTGCGCGTGCTGCTGGACGAGCTGGTGCAGATGCCGGCCGAGCAGGTGTACCTGCCGGTAAGCAACCACCCCAGGATCCGTGCGTTGGCGGACGCGCTGTCGGTCAATCCGGCCGACCGCAGCACCATCAGCCAATGGGCCAGGCGGCTGGCGCTGGGCGAACGCACGCTGACGCGCCTGATCGAACGCGAAACCGGATTGTCGTTTGGCCGTTGGCGGCAGCAGCTGCATCTGCTGGTCGCCATTCGCGAGCTGGCAGCCGGCATGCCGGTGCAACGGGTTTCCGAACTGCTCGGCTACGAATCGGTGACGGCATTCATCACCATGTTCAAGAAAGCGCTGGGGCAATCGCCTACGCGGTATTTTGCGGCGCGGTTGCGGAATCAGGATGCTGAAGTACGCCAGAAAAGCACGTGATCGCCGGTTCTGCTTGTTGCGACGAAGACCGCTCTGTCCAATTCCGTTCCGCAACGGAAGAAGGTGTAGGAGCGCTCCAGCGCAGCCTCGCTTGGCCACCAGGTTCGATTGAATATTGCCGGGCGGGTCGCGCTGTGATCGACGGGCCGGCAACCGGGCGGCAACACCAGCTGACTGCTGCGTGGCTTGCGGAAGGCCAGCGCGCTCAGGTTCGTATCGAGGTCGTGCACCTCACGCAGGTCGATCGCCTCGTCGGGCACCCACGCCGGAATCCAGCCCTTGGCAATCATTTCGGCCTCGACTGCTTCCTGCTTCGTGGCGAAGGCGCTGTCCATCACCAGGTCGCAGGAGGTGATCATTGTAGTGAGAGCGAAGATAATGGCCAGCCTCATGCTGTGTCTGGCAATCTGCAGATGAAAGTGATCGTTGCTGCTTTCACGGGAATGGTCCTGGTATCCGGATGTGCGATGTCGGGCGGCGATATGATTATCCGCGTTTCGGGAAAAATACGTCCATCCAGTCAACGGTACGCGCTTGGTCCGGTATGCGAGTTGAGCATGCTGGACGAAGGCGGACGTGTTGTTTCGTCGAAACCCGTTGCTGGCCAGTTCTCGGTGGCAATGATGGTCGTTGCAGCACGGCAACCGGCGCGCCATCACTTGACTGTGCATTGCAATGACGGCCGCGTGTTTGACGCTCAGTCGGTTCAGATCAGCAGCCGGCGCGACTACCCACGCGCGTTCGACATGGGCGAGCTTCCCGAGCGTTGACCGGGACCGGCGTGACGTCGGCCTCTGCCCATGGTTGTTGGTGGAGCCGCGGGGGCGGCTCCAGATCCGGGACGCGCTCACACCGCCGGCCGCATCCGCGCGCTCACCTGGTCGGTCAATGCCAGGCAGGCCATCATCAGGCCTTCCATCACGCGATCGCCCAGATAATCCGCGTCCGGGCCGTTCTGCCGGATGCGCTCGCACGCCAGCACCATTTCCTGGGTGATGCGCAGGCCAGCCAGCGCGCAATCGGCGTCGGCCAGCGCGATCATCCGGCCCTGCTGCTGCAGCCGCTCGGGCCACGGCTGGCCGTCGGCGGCCGCACCACTGCCGATGCGGTGCAGGGTGGCGATGAAGCCGGGCGGGGCGAGCGGGGAGGCATCTTCAGGCGCGTCATCGGCGTTGGCCGGGATACGGCTTGCGTGCAGATGGGAATGATCAGATCCGTTCATGGCAAGGCTCCGTGCAGTGCAATCGGTAGCCGCCACGCAGAAGGTGGCGGACGGTACGTGGTTCGAATCCGGGTTGACCTCAAGCCGGCGGGCGCGAACGCCCCCACGCACCGCCCGCCATAGCCGGCAGACGGATTGCCGACCGGCGCCACGGAATGTGGACGCCGGCCGGCAAGCGCAATCACTCAAGGTCAACACGGGGATTCGAAGCCCGGCCACCCTTTTCCGGTGGCACGCCATCTGAGCCCGCGTCGCTGTGCAATGCCAATCAGAAGAGTTGCAAACATCGTTTGATTGAAGACGCTTTCGACATTGTCGCCCGCTGTTAAGTACCGGCAGCGCTGGCTGGCGCTGTGGCCCGCCCTTGCCGAGCAATCTGCGACAGGTGTCGCGGTCGGGGGAGGAGCGCGCGCAGTGGGGGTGGTCCGATGACGACAGTCTGTCGGTAGCGCCGGGCCATGCCCGGCGGGCACGGAATATGGCGGGCATGGTCCGGCGCTACCGATTCCGTCCTTCCTTGACGTTACCGGCCACCAAGCGCAGGCTTGCCCAGCATGCTTCCTAAACAGAAGGGAGACTTATGACAGCAACTGCTTCCCTGCACCCCGCGCCGGACACCCCAGGCCGTACGCGCCTGTGGAATGTGTTCTGGTTGCAGGGCGTCATTCCCAGCAACATTCTGTGGGCCGTTGCCCTGTGGGGCCTGGCCAACCAGCGCACCACGCTGGTGCTGGCACTGTTCGCCGTGCTGCTGCTCTATACCGGCTGGATCATCCCGGCGGTCTGGCGGGCGGCGCCCACCGCGCGCACCCCCAACCTGGGTGTTGCCGCACGTGGGCTGACCGTGGCCTGGGGCCTGAACACCGTGCTGGTCATCTTCTTCCTGACCCTGCAGCTGGTGGCTCAATAGAACTGGATCGGCTCGCCGCTGCGGTCGAAGGCGGCGAACCGGCCAATCTGGCCGTCGTTGATGGCATTGACCATCAGCCGCAGTGGCCGGGTGGCTTCGTCGGTGGTGGGGGCAAAGCCCGCGCGGCCGTCCATCGCGGCCACGAACACCATGTCCCATTCCACCCCGGTGGTGGTGGATTCGCTGGCCAGTGCCTGGAAGCTGGGCACTTCGGCCGGCAGCTTGTCTACGCACAGCACCGGCGACAGGGTGCCGCCCTCGCGCTGTTCATGCCGCTGCTGCTGGTCGGCGGTAGGCGATTCGGGCAGGTCGGCACGGGCGAACACGAACAGCAGGCGTTGCGGTTCGGTCTGTTCACCGGCGGCCTGCAGCAATTGCTGGAAATCGTTCATCATCATGATGGCTGTCACACGCACGCTGCACGGAAAGCCGCATGCTGCCACAACGCCCGGGTGAGGTGGCTGGCGCCGATTGATTTAAGTCATCCCGCTGGCAAAGGCCACCGCGTAGTCTGGCGTCAGTCTCAGCAGGCGAGGGTATCCGGGCCGTTCCGGGCACAGGCAAGACGGTGGAACAACAAGGTGGACCAGCCATGAGCCAACTCACCGACGGATTCGGGCGCAGCTTTCCTTACCTGCGCCTGTCGTTGACCGAGGCCTGCAACTTCAGTTGCAGCTATTGCCTGCCCGATGGCTACCAGGCCGATGGCCGCCCGCGTTTCCTGGCGGTGGACGAGATCGCGCGCCTGGTGCGCGCGTTCGCCACGCTGGGCATGACCAAGATCCGCCTGACCGGTGGCGAACCCAGCCTGCGCAAAGACCTGGACGAGATCATCGCTACGGTGGCCGCTGTACCGGGCATCGCCAAGGTGGCCATCACCACCAATGGCACGCTGCTGCCGCGGCGCCTGCCGGGCTGGCACCGTGCCGGGCTTACCGCGCTGAACGTGAGCATGGACAGCCTGCAGCGCGAGCGCTTCAGAACCATTACCGGGCACGACCGCCTGCCGGAGATCCAGCAGGGGCTGGAGATGGCGCAGGCGCTGGGGCTGCCGGCCATCAAGCTCAATGCGGTGCTGCTGCGCGGCCTGAACGACGACGAGCTGCCGCACTGGATGGAGTTCCTGCGCGACCGGCCCTTCAGCGTGCGCTTCATTGAATTGATGCGTACCGGCGACAACGAAGCCTATTTCCAGCGCCACCACCTGCGCGCTGAACACGTGATCGAGCAGTTGCATGCCGCCGGCTGGCACGAGCGTGCGCGTGCGGCCGATGCTGGCCCGGCGCGCGAGTTCAGCCACCCCGGCCATCGCGGCACGGTGGGCATCATTGCCCCGTACTCGCGCGATTTCTGCAAGGGCTGCAACCGCCTGCGGGTAACCGCCAAGGGCGACCTGCGGCTATGCCTGTTCGGCGAGTTCGGCGTGCCGCTGCGCCCGCTGCTGCAGCGCGACGAGGACCATGACGCGCTGCTGGCACGCATCACCACCCAGCTTGGCCTGAAAGCGGCCGGGCACGGATTGCACCAGGGCCAGACCGGGTTGACCCCGCATCTGGCTTCGATCGGAGGATGAGGAACACGATGAGTGGTGAACTGAATGCGGCCTTCCATATGGCCGACGTACGCGATAAACGCATCACCCGCCGCCGCGCGGTGGCGGTGGGCGAACTGCATGCCGGGCCCGTGGCGTACCCGTTGATCGTGGAGCGCCGCCTGCCCAAGGGCGATGCGATGGTGATGGCCGAGATTGCCGGCCTGCAGGGCGCGAAGATGGCATCGCTGCTGATGCCGCTGTGCCACCCGCTGCCGCTGGAACTGGTGCAGGTGTACTGCACGCCGGTGCCGGAACGGCAATCGATCCGCGTGTGGTGCGAGTGCGCCAGCGAAGCGCGCACCGGCGTGGAAATGGAAGCGCTGGCCGGGGTGAACGCCGCACTGCTGACCCTGTACGACCTGAGCAAGCCGGTGGAACCGGCGCTGCGCATCGAAGGCATCCGGCTGCTGTTCAAGGAGGGCGGCAAACGTGGCCTGTGGCTGCATCCTGATGGCATGGACGATGCCGAGCGCGCGCGCTTCAAGCCGCGTGCGCCGAAGGGACTTGAGGGCGCAGCGTGTGCGGTGATCACGCTGAGCGACCGCGCCAGTGAAGGCACCTACGAAGACCAGTCCGGCCCGACGTTGGCGGCAGGGCTGAAAAAATTGGGCGGCGAGATAGTGGCTGCCGAGGTGCTGCCCGATGGTATCGAACCGCTGGCCAGCCGCCTGCAGGCATTGGCAGCCGGGGGAGTGCGGCTGTGCCTGTGCACCGGCGGTACCGGCCTGGGCCCGCGCGACCTGACACCGGAGGCATTGCGATCGTTGAACGCACGCCCGGTGCATGGCCTGGCGCAGATGGTACGTGCGCTGAGCGCGCAGCACACGCCGATGGCCTGGTTGAGCCGTGCCGAGGTGGTGCAGCTGGGTGGCATGCTGGTGTTCGCACTGCCGGGCAGCCCGCGTGCGGCGGCGCAGTGCCTGGATATCCTGGCGCCGGTGCTGGGCCACGCGGTGGCGATGGTCGATGGCGGTGGCCACGCATGATTCCCTACAACGAAGCCCTGCAGCACCTGCTGGGCGCCGCCGCGCCGCTGCCGGCCGAGCGCCTGCCACTGCATGGCGCGGCGGGCCGCACGCTGGCCAGCGACATCATCAGCGGGCAATCGCTGCCGCCGTTCGACAATTCGGCCATGGATGGTTTCGCGCTGCGCGCCAATGGCGCTGCGTTCGAGCCGGGCACTGAATTCGTGGTGCAGGGCTGGCAGGCCGCGGGCGATGCCGGCGCGCAGGGGGGCGAAGGTGCCTGGGAGATCATGACCGGTGCGCGCATGCCGCTGGGCCTGGATACGGTGGTGCCGATCGAGCAGGTGCAGATACTGGCCAGCGATGATGGCCGCCCCACCCGCATCGCCTTGAAGGGGCCGGTGAAGCCGGGCCAGCACGTGCGCCTGCGAGGCCAGGATGTCAGCGAGGGCGAGCGCGTGCTGCAGGCCGGGCAGGCGCTGGACATCAATGCACGCACGCTGCTGCACGCCATTGGCGTGGGCGAAGTGGCGGTGGTGGCACGGCCGAAGGCGGCGGTGATCGCCACCGGCAAGGAGCTGGTGACCGAGGCGGCGCAGGCGCTGGAATCCGGGCAGATCCGTGACAGCAACCGGCCCTATCTGGTTGGCCGGTTGCAGGCGGCCGGGGCCGAAGTGGTATGGCAGGGCACGGTGGGCGACGAGGTGGCCGCCTTCGATGCGGTGCTGGATGCCGCGCTGGCGGCAGGCGCACGGGTGCTGATAAGTACCGGCGCGGTGTCGGCCGGCCGCTACGATTTCGTTCCCGATGCGCTGCGCGCCCGCGGTGCCCGCATCGTGTTCCACAAGGTGGCGATCCGCCCGGGCAAGCCGCTGCTGTTTGCGGTGCTGCCCGATGGCGCGCTGTATTTCGGCCTGCCCGGCAACCCGGTATCGGCGGCGGTGGGCCAACGCTTCTTCGTTGAGCCGGTGCTGCGACGGTTGCTGGGGCTGGCCGCCGAGCCGGTGCTGCAGTTGCCGTTGCAGGCCGATGTGCGCAAGCCGCCGGGCCTGCGCTTCCATGCGCGTGCGCGGGTGGAAGTGGACGGGCAGGGGCGCCTGAGTGCGCGTGTGCTGTCGGGCCAGGAATCGTTCCGTTTGATGTCGATGCTGCAGGCCAACGCCTGGGTGGTGCTGGACGGCGAGGGTGACCTTGCCGCCGCGGGTACCCCGGTGCGGGTGCAGGGCTGGGGTCACCAGGACCCGCTGCAGCTGGCGAGCCAGGAGTCATGATGAAACAGGTGAATCTGCAGTTGTTCGGTGCGTTTTCCGATCTGGATGCCAGCCGCGAGATCGCGCTGGAGGTGGCGGGCGGGACCGTAGCCGACCTGCGGCAGGCGCTGCGCGAGCTGCTGCCGGCACGGTGGCCGGGCTTCCGTGCCGGGTTGCTGGACTATTCGGCCTTCGCCGACCAGCAGCGGGTGCTGCGCGACCACGAAGCGTTGCCGGCCGATGGCAAGGTGGCGATCCTGCCGCCGGTAAGCGGGGGCTGAGCCATGAGCGCGAATGTGATTGCGAAAGTGGTGGACCGTGCGCAGGCCGCCATTGATGCGGCCGAGGGGATCGCTGCGGTGTCCGACCCGGCGTTTGGCGGCATTGACGTATTCATCGGCAAGGTGCGTGACTTCAATGTCGGCCGGCCGGTGACCGGTATCACCTACGACCTGTTCGAGCCGCTGGTATTGAACGAGATCCAGCGCCTGGCGGCGGAGATCGAGGCCACCTTCGGGCCGAAGCTGAAGCTGTATGTGGCCCATGCCAAGGGGCGTCTGGGCATCGGCGATGTAGCGGTGGTGGTGGCGGCTGGCAGCCCGCACCGCGATGAAGCGTTCAGGGCGTGCCGGCAGTTGATCGAGGCGGTGAAGCATCAATGCCCGATCTGGAAGCAGGAACATTACGAAGATGGCGACAGTGAGTGGAGCGAGGGCTGCACCCTGTGCCATGCCGACAGCGAACCTGCACATGATCACCCGCACACCCATTGAATCCAGTAGATCCACGCCACGCGTGGATGGGGCCATTTCCGCGCGCCCGGGTGGCGCAGCCACGCATGGCGTGGCGCTACCGTGAGCGGATCGATCGCCGGCATCGTGCTGGCCGGGGGCCTGTCCAGCCGGATGGGCCGGGACAAGGCGCTGCTGCCGTGGCAGGGGCGCACGCTGCTGGAACACATGCGCGGCATCCTGAAGGCAGCCGGCGCCGACCGGGTGTGGGTCAGTGGTCGCTATCCGGCGTTTGACGGCGTGCCCGACCGGGTAACGCGCTGCGGGCCGCTGGGCGGGCTGTACAGCGTATCGCTGCAGATACCCGATGGCCCGGTATGGGTGGTGCCGGTGGATACGCCGCGGATGACACCGCAACTGCTTCAGCAATTGCGTGACCGCCATCGCGGTAGCTGCACGATCTTTGACGGGCATCCGCTGCCGATGCTGTTTAATGTGGACAATGAAAGTCGTAATCTCCTCGAATCCATGATCCACGATCCCTTGGGCCCGCGTTCGCTGCAGGCCTTCCAACGTCGGCTTGACGTGCAGACCCTTCGCCTGGCGCCGGCCGATGAAAGCGCCCTGGTCAACTGCAATACCCCCACGCAATGGGAGGACGTCGCCTCATGAAGGTGCAGTTGCAAGAACAAGCGATGCGCCTGCGCCTGGACGAGGCCGAGCTGGCCCAGCTGCTGGCCGGCGAATCGGTCGAGAACCTGACCCGGTTCGGTGGCAGCGGCGGCTGGGGCACTGCGGTATCTCTGCATGCCGGCGATCAGGCCGTACTGCTGGACGGCGGCACCGACTGCCGCCTGGTGCTGCCACGGGTCTCGGTTGAAGCACTGGCCGGGCGCCTGCCGTGCCGCGATGGCCTGGCATTTGCGCTGTACCTGGACGATGGCACCACCCTGCAGCTGCAGTTTGATGTGGACGTGCGCGACAGCGTGCGCCAGCGCGGGGTGACCCGCCGCAGTTCCGCGTCACCGGTTTGACATTTGTCAGGGGCAGGGTGGAAACCCGCTCCTGATTGATCCAGATCAACCCCGTTGTTGTGCAGTGCGGGCCTAATTGGCCCATGACGACGGGTTACAACTTGAAAGCAGTACCCACGTCATTCCACAGCCTTGGAGCCATGTATGACCGTCGGTAGCGATCCTGTTGTCCGCAGCACTGCCAGTCCTGGTCGCGTCATCAGCGACTGGACGCCGGAAGACCCCGGCTATTGGGAGCGCACCGGCAAGCGGGTCGCCACCCGCAATCTGGTCATTTCCATTCCTTCACTGCTGCTGGCGTTCTCGGTGTGGGTGCTGTTTTCGGCGGTGACCATCAGCCTGCCGAAGATCGGCTTCGGTTTCAGTACCGATCAGCTGTTCTGGCTGGTGGCGCTGCCCAGCCTGTCCGGCGCGACCCTGCGCATCTTCTATTCGTTCGTGATTCCCATCTTCGGTGGCCGCCGCTGGACGGCGTTGTCCACCGCATCGCTGCTGCTGCCCACGGTGTGGCTGGGCTTTGCGGTGCAGAACCCGGCGACGCCCTACTGGGTATTCGTGGTGATCGCGATCCTGTGTGGCTTCGGCGGCGCCAACTTCTCTTCGTCGATGTCCAACATCTCCTTCTTCTACCCCAAGCAGAAGCAGGGCCTTGCATTGGGCCTGAATGCCGGCCTGGGCAACGTGGGTGTGTCGGTGGCGCAGGCGGTCATCCCGCTGGTGATCACCGTGGGCGTGTTTGGCGCGCTGGGGGGCGCGCCGCAGCCGGCGGTGGACGGTGGCGCGGCGCTGTACCTGCAGAACGCCGGTTTCATCTGGGTGCCGGCCATCGCGATCTGCGCGGTGGCAGCGTGGTTCGGCATGAACGACCTGACCAGTGCGCGTTCGTCGTTCTCCGAGCAGGCGGTGATCTTCCGCCGCAAGCACAACTGGCTGATGTGCTGGTTGTACATCGGCACCTTCGGTTCCTACATCGGTTTCTCGGCCGGCTTCCCGATGCTGGTCAAGAGCCAGTTCCCGGACGTGAACCCGCTGGCCTACGCCTTCATCGGCCCGCTGCTGGGTGCGTTGATGCGTTCTGTGGGCGGCAGCATGGCCGACCGCTGGGGCGGTGCACGCCTGACCTTCTGGGTGTTCGCGCTGATGATCGCCGCGGTATTCGGGGTGCTGCACTTCCTGCCCAGCGATGGCCAGGGCGGCAACTTCTACGGGTTCCTCTTCAGCTTCATGGCGCTGTTCGTGCTCAGCGGCATCGGCAACGGCACCACCTTCCGCATGATTCCGGTGATCTTCCGCACACTGCATGAGCGCTTGTCTGCCGGTGCCAACGCCGAGGGCAAGGCTGCTTCCGCACACCAGGCCAGCATCGAATCGGCGGCGGTGGTGGGTTTCTCCGGTGCGATCGGTGCCTACGGCGGCTTCTTCATTCCCAAGAGCTACGGCTCTTCCATCACCTTGACCGGCAGCCCCGACATGGCGCTGTACGGATTCGTCGTTTTCTATGTCACCTGCCTGGCCGTGACCTGGTGGTGGTACTACCGGCGCGGCGCAGAGACGCCCTGCTGACATGAAAACGCACCGCAGCCAGATGACACACACAGCCACGATGCAGATGTCCGCAAAGGGAGATCCACGATGAGTTATTTCCTTGATCGCTTGCAGTTCTTCAAGCGTGACCCCCAGCCCTTTGCCGATGGCCATGGGTTTGCCAAGAGTGAAGGCCGTGACTGGGAAAACAGTTACCGCCAGCGCTGGCAGTACGACAAGATCGTCCGCTCCACCCACGGGGTGAACTGCACCGGCTCGTGCAGCTGGAAGATCTACGTCAAGAACGGCCTGGTGACCTGGGAAACCCAGCAGACCGATTACCCGCGTACCCGCCCGGACCTGCCCAACCACGAGCCGCGCGGCTGCCCGCGAGGTGCCAGCTATTCGTGGTACCTGTACAGCGCCAACCGGCTGAAGTATCCGCTCATCCGCGGCACGCTGCTGCGCCTGTGGCGCGAGGCGCGCAGGAGCAAGGGCCCGGTGGATGCCTGGGCCAGCATCGTGGAGGACAAGGAGAAGGCGCGTTCCTACAAGACCCGCCGTGGCATGGGCGGTTTCGTGCGCCTGCAGTGGGAAGAGGCCAACGAGATCATCGCCGCCTCCAACCTGTACACGGTGAAGCAGTACGGCCCGGACCGCGTGGTCGGCTTCTCGCCGATTCCGGCGATGTCGATGGTGTCCTACGCCGCCGGTGCGCGCTATCTGTCGCTGCTGGGTGGCGCCTGCCTGTCCTTCTATGACTGGTACTGCGATCTGCCGCCGGCATCGCCGCAGGTCTGGGGCGAGCAGACCGACGTGCCCGAATCGGCCGACTGGTACAACAGCCGCTACATCATCGCCTGGGGCTCGAACGTGCCGCAGACGCGCACGCCCGATGCGCACTTCTTCACCGAGGCGCGCTACAACGGCACCAAGACGGTATCGATCTGCCCGGACTATTCCGAGCTGGCCAAGCTGACCGACCACTGGCTGCACCCCAAGCAGGGCACCGATGCGGCACTGGCCTTTGCCTTCGGCCACGTGATCCTGCGCGAGTTCCACGTCGATACGCCCTCGCAGTACTTCCAGGACTACTGCCGCCAGTATTCGGACATGCCGATGCTGGTGCGTCTGGAACGCCGCGATGACGGCCGCCTGGTGGCGGGCCGCTTCCTGCGCGCCAGTGAGCTGGGCGGACTGGGCGAAGCCAACAACCCGGACTGGAAGACCTTGGCCTATGACGAGACCAGCGGCCAGATCGTGGTGCCCAATGGCTCGATCGGCTTCCGCTGGGGCGAGAAGGGCCGCTGGAACATCGAAGAGAAGGCCAGCAACGGCGCCGATACGCGCCTGCGGCTGAGCCTGTCTGACACCAACGACGGCATCGAGGCGGTGAGCTTCCCGTACTTCGGTGGCATCGAGAGCGATGGCTGGACCGCCGCGCCGGCCGAGGAAGTGCTGGACCGCAATATTCCGGTGCGCCGCCTGGCCATGGCCGATGGCAGCGAAGCACTGGTAGCGACCGTGTACGACCTGCTGCTGGCGCAGTACGGCGTGGACCGCGGCTTCGGTGGCGCCAACGTGGCGGCAAGCTTCGATGACAACGTGCCGGGTACGCCGGCCTGGCAGGAACGCATCACCGGCGTGTCGCGTGGCGAAGTGATCGAGATCGCGCGCGAGTTCGCCCGCACTGCCGACAAGACCCATGGTCGTTCGATGATCATCGTCGGCGCCGGCATGAACCACTGGTTCCACAACGACATGAACTACCGTGGCCTGATCAACATGTTGATCATGTGCGGTTGCGTGGGCCAGACCGGTGGCGGCTGGGCGCACTACGTGGGCCAGGAAAAGCTGCGCCCGCAGACCGGCTGGCAGCCGTTGGCCTTCGGCCTGGACTGGAGCAAGCCGCCGCGCCACATGAACGGCACCTCGTTCTTCTACTTCAACACCGGGCAGTGGCGTTACGAAAAGCTGCAGGTGGATGAGCTGCTTTCGCCGCTGGCCGACGCCAGCAAGTACAGCGGCAGCCTGGCTGACCTGAACCTGCGTGCGGTGCGCATGGGCTGGCTGCCGAGCGCACCGCAGCTGGACCGCAACCCGCTGCAGCTGGTGCGCGAGGCCGAGGCGGCCGGCGTGGCACCTGCCGACTACGCGCTGGGCAAGTTCAAGGACGGTTCGCTGGACTTCGCCTTCGCCGATCCGGACGCGCAGCAGAACCACCCGCGGATGATGTTCATCTGGCGCTCGAACCTGCTGGGTTCGTCGGGCAAGGGCCATGAGTACATGTTGCGCCATCTGCTGGGTACGCGCCATGGCCTGCAGGGCAAGGACCTGGGCGAGATGGGCGCGGTCAAGCCGCAGGAAGTGAAGTGGCGCGATGAGGCGCCGGAAGGAAAGCTCGACCTGCTGGTGACGCTGGACTTCCGCATGTGCACCACCGCGCTGTATTCGGACATCGTGCTGCCCACGGCCACCTGGTACGAGAAGGACGACCTCAACACCTCGGACATGCACCCGTTCATCCATCCGCTGTCGAAGGCGGTGGACCCGGCCTGGGAATCGCGCAGCGACTGGGACATCTTCAAGGAAGTGGCCCGCACCGTAAGCGAGATGGCACCGGGCGTGCTGGGCGTGGAGAAGGATCTGGTGCTGGTGCCGACCCTGCACGACACCCCCAACGAGCTGGGCATGCCGTTCGGCGTGGCCGACTGGAAGAAGGGCGAGTGCGAGGCCATTCCGGGCCAGACCATGCCGTCGATGACGGTGGTCGAGCGCGATTACCCGAACCTGTACCGCAAGTTCACCTCGCTGGGGCCGCTGCTGGACAAGCAGGGCAACGGCGGCAAGGGCATGAACTGGGATACGAAGCACGAGGTGGAATTCCTCGGCAAGTTGAACCACACGGTGCGCGAGGAGGGCGTCAGCCAGGGCCGCCCGGCCATTTCGACCGCCATCGACGCGGCCGAGGTGATCCTGCACCTGGCGCCGGAAACCAACGGCCATGTGGCGGTGAAGGCCTGGGAATCGCTGGGCGGTTTCACCGGTCGCGAGCATACCCACCTGGCGGTGGGCAAGGAACACGAGGCGATCCGCTTCCGTGACATCCAGGCGCAGCCGCGCAAGATCATCTCCTCGCCGATCTGGTCGGGCCTGGAAGATGACAACGTCAGCTACAACGCGGGCTATACCAATGTGCACGAGCTGATTCCGTGGCGCACGGTGACCGGCCGCCAGCAGTTCTACCAGGACCATGAGTGGATGATCGACTTCGGCGAGGCGTTCATGAGCTACCGGCCGCCGGTCAACACCCGCACCATCGAGCCGCTGTTGAACCAGCGTTCGAACGGCAACAAGGAGATCGTGCTGAACTGGATCACCCCGCACCAGAAGTGGGGCATCCACAGCACCTACAGCGACAACCTGATCATGCAGACGCTGTCGCGTGGTGGCCCGATCGTGTGGATCAGCGAGGATGACGCGCGCAGTGCTGACATCGTTGACAACGACTGGATCGAACTGTTCAACGTCAACGGTGCGATCGCCGCGCGTGCGGTGGTCAGCCAGCGCGTGATGCCGGGCATGGCGATGATGTACCACGCCCAGGAACGCATCATCAACGTGCCGGGCTCCGAGATTTCCGGCACCCGCGGCGGCATCCACAACTCGGTGACCCGCATCGTGCTCAAGCCCACCCACATGATCGGCGGCTACGCGCAGCTGGCGTACGGCTTCAATTACTACGGCACCTGCGGCACCAACCGCGACGAATTCGTGATCGTACGCAAGATGGACAAGGTGGATTGGCTGGACGATGAAGCAGTACCTGCCGCTGTGAAGGAGGTGGTGTGATGAAGGTCCGTGCACAGATCGCGATGGTGCTGAACCTGGACAAGTGCATCGGCTGCCATACCTGCTCGATCACCTGCAAGAACGTCTGGACCTCGCGCGAGGGCGTCGAGTACGCCTGGTTCAACAACGTGGAAACCAAGCCGGGTATCGGCTATCCGAAGGAATGGGAAAACCAGGAAAAGTGGAACGGTGGCTGGGTGCGTACCGGCAGCGGCAAGCTGGTGCCGCGTGCCGGCGGCCGCTGGCGGATGCTGGCCAAGATCTTCGCCAACCCGGACCTGCCGCAGATTGACGACTACTACGAGCCGTTCGATTTCGACTACCAGAACCTGCACACCGCCAAGGACAGCCAGCACCAGCCGACCGCACGGCCGCGCTCGCTGATCAGTGGCGAGCGCATGCAGAAGATCGAGTGGGGCCCGAACTGGGAGGAGATCCTCGGTTCGGAGTTCAGCAAGCGCTCGCGCGACTACAACTTCAATGAAGTGCAGAAGGAGATCTACGGCGCCTTCGAAAAGACCTTCATGATGTACCTGCCGCGCCTGTGCGAGCACTGCCTGAATCCGGCGTGCGTATCGGCGTGCCCGTCGGGCGCGATCTACAAGCGCGAGGAAGACGGCATCGTGCTGATCGACCAGGACAAGTGCCGCGGTTGGCGCATGTGCGTGTCGGCCTGCCCGTACAAGAAGATCTATTACAACTGGAAGAGCGGCAAGTCGGAAAAGTGCATCTTCTGCTACCCGCGCATCGAGATGGGTGAACCGACCATCTGTTCGGAAACCTGTGTCGGCCGCATCCGCTACCTGGGGGTGATGCTGTACGACGCCGATCGCATCGCCGAGGCCGCATCGGTTGCGGCAGAGAAGGATCTGTACCAGGCCCATCTGGACATCTTCCTGGACCCGCACGACCCGGCGGTGATCGCTGCCGCCCGCGCCGAAGGCATTCCGGACAGCTGGCTGGAATCGGCCAAGCAATCGCCGGTGTACAAGCTGGCCATCGACTGGAAGCTGGCCCTGCCGCTGCACCCGGAATACCGCACGCTGCCGATGGTCTGGTATGTGCCACCGCTGTCGCCGATCCAGTCGGCTGCAGAACGCGGCCGCATCGGCATGAGCGGCGAACTGCCGGACGTGGCCTCGCTGCGCATCCCGGTGCGCTACCTGGCCAACATGCTGTCGGCCGGTGACGAGGCGCCGGTGGTACGTGCGCTGGAACGCTTGATGGCCATGCGGGCCTGGCGCCGGGCCAAGAACGTGGACGGTGTGGAAGACACCGCCGTGCTGGACCAGACCGGACTGACCGTGGCCCAGGCCGAAGACATGTACCGCTACCTGGCCATTGCCAACTACGAGGACCGTTTCGTGATTCCCTCCGCACACCGCGAGTATGCCAACGACGCCTTCGGCGAGCGCGGCGGCTGCGGCTTCACCTTCGGCAACGGCTGCAACGGCGACAGCCCGGCCGATCTGTTCGGCCAGCGCAAGAGCACCGGGTTCGTGGTGAACAACGGCCCCAACCACCGTCGCAAGGAGGTGGTGTGATGAGCGTGCTGAAGCTGGTGGGGGTGCTGCTGGACTATCCCCGCGACGAACTGTGGCAGCACGGCGAGGAACTGCTTGCTGTCTGTGACGAGGTGGCGCTGTCGCCGACGCGTCGAAAGCAGCTGCGTGGTTTCGTGCAGCAGCTGCTGGACAGCGATCCGCTCGATGCACAGGCCGCGTGGCTGGCGACCTTCGATCGCGGCCGCTCGATGAGCCTGCTGCTGTTCGAGCACATCCACGGTGAGTCGCGCGACCGCGGCCAGGCCATGGTCGATCTGGTGGAAACCTATCGCAAGCACGGTTTCGAGCTGGATGCGCGCGAACTGCCGGACTACCTGCCGCTGCTGCTGGAGTTCCTGGCCCACCGGCCGGAAACCGAAGCCCGCGAGTGGCTGCACCACGTCGGCCATATCGCCGGCATGCTGGCCGCACGCGCGGCCGAGCGCGAGCTGCCGCATGTACCGCTGCTGGAAATCCTGGTGGAGGCCGGCGACGGCAAGGTCAACCTGGAGGCGCTGCGGCAACGCGCAAGTGAAGAACCCCGCGACGATACGGCCGAGGCGATGGACAAGCTGTGGGAGGAGGAGGCGGTGCGCTTCGGCGCCGAAGCGCCCTCCGAAGACTGCAAGCCACCGACGCGCTCGCCGGCCCGTCCCGTGCACCGTGAGGTCCAGCCATGAATTACTACCTGCATCAATTCGCCTTCCAGTACTACCCGTACATCGTCGTGGCGGTGCTGCTGATCGGCAGCTGGGCGCGCTATGACAAGGCCATGTACACCTGGCGCACCGGTTCCAGCCAGATGCTGTCGGACAAGGGCATGCGGATCGGCAGCAACTGCTTCCACATCGGCATCCTGGCCATTCTCGGTGGCCATCTGGTTGGCCTGCTGACGCCGCACGCGGTGTACGAGCACTTCATCACTTCTTCGCAGAAGCAGATGCTGGCCATGGTGGTAGGCGGCGTGTTCGGCGCACTGTGCTTCATCGGCATCAGCATCCTGCTGGTGCGCCGCCTGACCAATGCCCGCGTACGTGCCACCGGCAGCTTCGGTGACACCCTGGTGCTGGTGCTGCTGTTCGCGCAGCTGTGCCTGGGCCTGTACAGCATCCGCGTGTCCTCGGGCCATCTGGACGGCGGCGTGATGGTGCAGCTGGCCGAATGGGCACAGCACATCGTGACCTTCCGCGCCGGTGCGGCCGATTACATCGAAGGCGTCAGCTGGGTCTACAAGATGCACATCTTCCTGGGCCTGACCCTGTTCCTGATCGCACCGTTCACCCGGTTGGTGCATGTGTGGAGCATTCCGGTCAGCTACCTGTGGCGCCCCTACCAGGTGGTGCGGCGCCGCCAGGCGACGCTGCGCTACGGGCCGAAGGAGTAAGCCATGGGCAACCTGCCGAAGTTCCTGCCGATCACCGTGATCGATTCCGCCCAGCCGGTACCGGCCGAGGCCCACCAGCACCAGCACGCGGGCGCGGAGCAGGGCCCGCGCTCGCTCGGGCAACCGGCGCCGTGCCGGTTGTTCGTGGAGGACACCGCGATCAGCGAGGCCGATATCGCCCGCGAGATGCAGCATCACCGGGCGATGCGCCCGGAACAGTCGCGTGCCGAGGCGGCGCGTGCGCTGGTGGTGCGCGAGCTGCTGCGGTTGGAGGCCGAGCGGCTGGGGCTGCTGGCACCGGGCGGTAGTAGGGTGAGCGATGAAGAAGTGCTGATCCAGCAGCTGCTGGAAGATGCCATCGAAGACCGCGTGCCGAGCGACGAGGACTGCCTGCGTTACTTCGAACAGAATCCGGAGCGTTTCCGTTCGCCGGACCGGGTGCGCCTGCGCCATATCCTGCTGGCCGCGCCGGCCGACGATGTGGCCGGGCGGCTGGAAGCCCGCACCGAGGGCGAGCGCCTGGCCAACGAACTGAAGGAGGCCCCGCACCTGTTTGCCGATTTCGCGTTGCGCCATTCGCGTTGCCCGTCCAGCAGCGAAGGCGGCGATCTGGGGTGGCTGCAGCGTGGGCAGACCACGCCGGAGTTCGATCGCCAGGTCTTCCGCCTGCGCGAGGGCCTGGCCGGTTTCCCGGTGGAATCACGCTGGGGCTACCACGTGGTCAGCATCGATGGCCGCGAAGAAGGCCAGCCGCTGTCGTTCGAGGTGGTGCTGCCGCAGATCCGCGATTACCTGGAACTGCAGGTGCGCCAGCGCGAGGTCCAGGCCTACCTGCTGCAGCTGCAGGAACGCTACCCGGTGCGCGGGCTGGAAGAGATCGAAGCTGAAGCCGAGATCGGCTGACCTACCTTGAACAAGGAGAACCCATGAACCAGGCCCTTGCCCCCGCCAGTGCCGGGCAGCAGCAGCGTGCGCTGTGGCTGAGCACCTTTGCCTTCACCGTGTGCTTTGCGGTGTGGATGATCTTTTCCATCATCGGTATCCAGATCAGCGAGCAGCTGGGCCTGACCGATACCCAGTTCGGCCTGCTGATCGCCACCCCGGTGCTGACCGGTTCGGTCAGCCGCGTGTTCCTTGGCATCTGGTCGGACCAGTTCGGCGGCCGCAAGGTGATGGCGCTGGTGATGCTGTGTGGCGCGGTGGCCACCTGGATGCTGACCTATGCGCACACCTACCCGCAGTTCCTGTTTGCCGCGCTGTGCGTGGGTATTGCCGGTGGCAATTTCTCGGTGGGCGTGGCCTATGTGTCCAAGTTCTTCCCGGCCAGCAAGCAGGGCACCGCGCTGGGCATCTTCGGTGCCGGCAACATCGGTTCGGCGATGACCAAGCTGCTGGCGCCGATGGTGATGGTGGCGGCCGGCTGGATGATGGTGGCCAAGGTGTGGGCGGTGGCGCTGGCGATTACCGCCGTGCTGTTCTTCCTGTTCAGCAAGGAAGATCCGTCGCTGGAACAGCGTCGCCGTGATGGCGTCAAGCCGGTGCCGTTTTCCGAGCAGATGGCGCCGCTGAAGAACCTGCAGGTGTGGCGGTTCTCGCTGTACTACTTCTTCGTGTTCGGTGGCTTTGTTGCCCTGGCGTTGTGGTTGCCGCACTACCTGGTGGGCGCCTACGGCATGGACGTGGGCACGGCCGGCATGCTGGCCGCCTGCTATTCGATTCCCGCCAGCCTGTTCCGCGTGGTCGGTGGCTGGATGTCGGACCGGATGGGCGCGCGCCGCGTGATGTACTGGACCTTCGGTGTGTCGGCCATCTGCACTTTCCTGCTGGCCTACCCGGATACCGAATATGTGGTGAAGGGCATCCACGGCCCGATCCACTTCCACCTGGCCATCGGCGTGGTGATGTTCACCGTGCTGGTGTTCGTGCTGGGCTTCTTCATGTCGCTGGGCAAGGCCGCGGTCTACAAGCACATTCCGGTGTACTACCCGCGGCACGTGGGCGCGGTGGGCGGGGTGGTCGGCATGATCGGCGGGCTGGGTGGCTTCATCCTGCCGATCGTGTTCGGTGCCCTGAATGATGCACTGGGCATCTGGAGCAGCTGCTTCATGCTGCTGTTTGTGGTGGTGTCGGCGGCACTGGCCTGGATGCACTTTGCGATCCGTCGCATGGAGCGCCGTCACTTCCCGCAGATCGACCGCGAGACCGACCTGCCCGAAGCGATCGATGCGGCCGCCGCCGAACGGATGCGCGGCGGGTGAAGGGTGCTGCCGGCCAGCGGCCGGCACTACCGGGGCGGTGCAGATGGGCTGCGCTTGATTTGAATCAGGGCCACAGCAGGAGAGACGCGCGAGGATGTCTGCCATGAGCTTCCATGTTGATGCCAGCGAGGACACGGCGCTGCAGGCCGCATTGCTGCGGCAGCCACGGCACGTGCTGTTTCCGCCGGCTGACCAGTTCAGCGCTGGCTTTGGCGAAAGCGGCTGGCGTGCCGCGGTGCGGGCCAGCAACGAGCACCTGATCCCGCGTGGACTGACGTTGGGCTTCCAGGCCGGCCGCCTGGCCCATGATGTGCCGGCAGAACGTTACCTGGACACCCTGTTGACCGCGTTGCGCCTGCACGCTGATGCACTGGCCGACGACCGCGAAGCGGTGGCGATGGTGCTGCAGCTGGGGTTGGCCGAAGCCTTGCCGCCACGCCTGCTTGGCCAGTTGCTGGATGCGGTGCCGCAGCACCTGCGCACCGTGGCACGGCCGCAGGTGGAGGTGCGGCTGGATGCCGGCAGCGACCTGGCGCCGGCGCAGCTGCGGGCGGTCGGCTGTACCCGCCTGAATGTGATCGATCGCGCCGATGCACCCGGTCCGGCGCTGCTGGTGCAGGCGCGTGGTGCAGGGTTCACTGCACGCTACTACCAGCTGCGCGTGCCGGGCGCCGGCGATGAGGGTTTCATCGGCCGCCTCCAGGCGGTGCTGGACGAAGCGCCCGAACGGGTGCTGCTGCCGGCGCCGTGTGCGCTGCCGGCGCAGCCATCATCCGAACGCTGGCTGCAGGCCTGGCGGCTACTGCGTGAGGCCGGCTACGTGGGCATCGGCGGCGACCACTACCAGCGCGGCGACCTGCCGCACCCCAACGGTGCTGGCGACGGCCAGCGGCACTGCGACCTTGCCGGCGTGCCACGGCGCGACCGCAGTGATTTCATCGGCATCGGCCTGGCTGCGTGCAGCCAGATCGGCGAAGTGTTCTGCCGCACCGAAGACGGGCTGGAGCACTGGCAGGCGCGCCTGCAGGCCGGGCACGTGGGCGTGGCCGCCGGCTTGATCCTGTCTGAAGAAGAGCGGCTTGCCGCCGAGGTCGCGCAGAGCATCGCCTGCGACCACGCTGTGGATGCGGCTGCGTTCGAATGGCGCAACGATGTTCCCTTCGAACAGTGCTTTGCCGATACCTTGCCTTCACTTGTGCCGCTGCTGGCGCGCGGCTGGGCCCACTGGGACGGGCGCGTGCTGCGCCTGGCCGAAGAGGGACGCCTGCTGTGGCGTATGATGGCAGCCTGCTTCCGGCCGGCGGCCGCCATCGCTTGAGTGTTGTCACGATGTCCTCAACTCCGCCACCCCAGGGCCGTCTCGGCCGGGCCACACCGAACCCCGCGGCTGCCGACGATGGCGATGCACTGCATTTCTGCAGCACCTGCGCGTTTTCCGATGCGTGCATGTCGCAGGGCTATGACAAGACCGCGCTGGGTGACCTGCATGTGCTGGTCGACCACGTCGGTCCGTTCCACGCCGGCGACTACATCTTCCGTGCCGGTGAATCGTTCGATTCGATTGCGGCGGTGCGCGCGGGCATGGTCAAGACCTTTGTCGATGACAGCCAGGGCAATGAACAGGTGCTGGGCTTCAGCCTGCCGGGCGAGGTGATCGGCCTCAACGCGATCCACGGGTCGCGCTTTCCCTGCAATGCGGTGGCGCTGGATACGGTGCATCTGTGCCGGATCTCCTTCCCCAAGCTGAGCCTGCTGGCCACGCGCATGCCGGGGTTGCAGGCCAAGCTGTTCAGTCTGCTCAGTGCCGAGATCGGCAAGGTCGCCACGCTGGCGGCCAACCACCGTACCGAGGAACGCATGGCCGCTTTCCTGCTGGACATGTCCGAGCGTTATGCGCGGCGCGGTTTCTCCGCCACGCGTTTCAACCTGACCATGGCCCGCACCGAGATCGCCAACTACCTGCGCATGGCGCCGGAAACCGCCAGCCGCGTGCTGCGGCGGTTGAGCGATGACGGTGTGATTGCGGTGAAACAGCGCGAGATCCTGCTGCTGCAACCCGAGCGGCTGGCGGCACTGGCCGCAGCCGACGAGAACGAACCCGATTGAGTCAGGCCAAGGAGCCGACGATGAAGCGTTGCGTGATGGTGGTGCTGGGGCTGCTGGCGACACTGCCTGCATGGGCTGCCGACCTTACCGTGTCGGCCGCATCAAGCCTGACAGAGAGTTTCCGCGAGCTGGGAAGCGCCTACGAGAAGGCCAACCCCGGCAGCAGGATCGACTTCAACTTCGCCGCGTCGGGCGTGCTGCAGCAGCAGATCAGCCGCGGCGCACCGGTGGATGTGTTCGCTTCGGCCGATGAAGCGACGATGGACCAGGCGGCACAACAGAAGCTGCTGGCCGCCGGCACGCGCGAGGTGTTCGCGGTGAATGCGCTGTGGGTGGTGGTGCCGCCGGATGCGAAATCGCCACCGCGTGCACTGACCGACCTGGCCGGGAATACCGTGCAGCGTATCGCGCTGGGCAACCCGGACAGCGTGCCGGTGGGCCGCTATGCGAAGGGTGCGCTGGAAAAGGCCGGCCTATGGCCGGCGGTGCAGGGCAGGGTGATCAGCACGCAGAACGTGCGGCAATCGCTGGATTACGTGGCACGCGGCGAAGTGGATGCAGGCTTTGTGTACGCCACCGATGCGCAGGCGATGCCTGACCGTGTGCGGCGTGCCTTCCAGGTGCCGGTGGCCGGACGCATCGCCTATCCGTTGGCGGTGGTGCAGGCCAGCGCGCAGCCGGTGGAAGCCCGGCGCTTCGTGGCCTTCGTACGCTCGGCGCAGGGCCAGGCGATCCTGCAGAAGCACGGGTTCGGCAAGCCCTGAGTGATGGACCTGGACTGGAGCGCCCTGGGGTTGTCGTTGAAGGTGGCCGGCTGGGCCACCGCGATCAATCTGGTGGTTGGCGTGGCGCTGGGGGCACTGCTTGCACGGCGGCGCTTCCCAGGCCGGGAACTGCTGGATTCGATACTGACGTTGCCGATGGTGCTGCCGCCAACGGTACTGGGCTATTACCTGCTGGTGCTGATTGGCCGCAATGGTCCCATTGGCGCCTGGCTGCAATCGTGGTTCGGCATCAACCTGGTGTTCACCTGGCAGGCTGCGGTGATCGCCGCAGCGGTGGCCTCGTTGCCGCTGGTGTTCAAACCGGCGCGCGCAGCCTTCGAAGGCGTGGACGGACAGTTGGAACAGGCGGCGCGCACGCTGGGCGTTTCCGAGGCCGCCGTGTTCTTCCGCATTACCCTGCCACTGGCATGGCGCGGGATTCTCGCCGGCCTGCTGCTTGCGTTTGCGCGTGCGATGGGTGAATTCGGTGCCACGCTGATGGTGGCCGGCAGCATTCCCGGCCGCACCCAGACGCTTTCAATCGCGATCTACGAGGCCGTGCAGGCCGGGCAGGATGGCAAGGCCAACGCGCTGGTGATCCTGACCTCGATCGTATGCATCGTGATCCTGCTGCTGGCTGCACGCTTGGTCGGCGGCCGCCGCCAGGAGTTGCGCGATGTGGCTTGACCTGCAGGTGCAGCGGCGCTTCAACGGTGCCGGCCAGGATTTCGTGCTGGACGTTGCGCTGCAGTGCACGCAGCGGCAGGTGGTGCTGTTCGGCCCCTCGGGTGCGGGCAAGAGCCTGACCCTGAAGGCGGTTGCCGGCCTGCTGCGGCCCGGGCAGGGGCATGTGCGCCTGCAGGGGCAGACGTTGTTCGATGCTGGTGCCGGCGTGGACCTGCCGCCGCAGGCGCGCCGGCTGGGTTATGTATTCCAGGACTACGCGCTGTTTCCGCACCTGAGCGTGCGCCAGAACGTGGCGTTCGGGCTGCAGCGCGGCTGGTTGAATCCGCGCCGTGGCCAGCGTTTCGACGCCGTGGAGCAATGGCTGCAGGCATTCCGTATCGACCAGGTGGGCGATCTGCTGCCCTCGCAGGTCTCGGGCGGGCAACGCCAGCGTACCGCCTTGGCACGAGCGCTGGTGACGCAGCCGCAGGCACTGCTGCTCGACGAACCGTTCTCCGCGCTGGACCATGACCTGCGGCAGCATCTGCGCCAGGAGCTTGAGACGGTACTGGACAAGACTGGCATTCCGTTGCTGCTGATCAGCCACGATCCGCAGGACGTCGCTATGTTTGGCCAGCAGGTGGCACGCGTTGTAGACGGCCGCATCGTCGGCGGTTGACCTGCTTCCTGTAGAGCCGAGCCCATGTTGGGCTGCCGTCGACAGTGTCGCGGAGAGCAGTCGAGCATGGGCTCGGCTCTACAGGATCAACGGATCAATACAATTCGCAGTGGGTGCGGCCTTCACTACGCAATGTGTCCCAGTGCCCTTCGCCACCGATGGCATCGATGGCCTCGCGCACCGCGCCTTCCAGATGGCTCTTGTTGCCGCACAGGTACAGATGCCCGCCGCGGGCCAGCACGTCGCACACCTCGTTGGCACGTTGCTGCAGCACGTGCTGCACATAGACCTTCTGTGCGCTGTCGCGTGAGAACGCGGTATGCAGGCCGGCCAGTACGCCGCGCGACTGCCAGTCCTGGAGCTGTTCGCGGTACAGGAAATCATGCGCATGCTGTTTCTCGCCGAACACCATGTGCACCTCGCGCCGGCAGCCGGTGGCCTGCAGTTCCTGCATCAGGCCCATCAACGGCGCGATCCCGGTGCCGGTGCCGACCAGCAGCAGCGGTGCATCGCCCGCATCGGGCAGATGGAAGCCGGGATTGGAGCGGCAGTACACGCGCGCGGTATCGCCCCCATGCAACAGGCTGCCGGTGGCGGTGCCGAAGCGCTCGCGGCCGCGCAGCGTGTAGCGCACTTCGCGCACGCACAGGCTCAGCTGGTCATCGCGCGGGTGCGAGGCGATCGAATAGGCACGCGGCAGGCGTGGTGACAGCAGCTCGCGAAGGCGGGCCAGCGGGATGCTGTCCGGGCTGGCGTGGTCCTGCAGGATGTCCAGCAGGTCCAGCCCATGCAGATACGCCTCCAGTTCGCGCTTCTGGCTGACCTTCAGCAGGCCCTTCAGTGCCTCGCTGCCGCCCAGTTTGGCCAGTTCACGCAACACGCCCTTGCTCAGCAGGCGCAGTTCGCGGTCGTGCAGCGTGGTCACGGCAGCGTTGTCGCCGTACCAACGGGCCAGTGCCTGCAGCAGTGCCGGATCGTTTTCCGGCACCAGATGCAGGGTGTCGCCCGCGCGATAGGCCATGCCGCTGCCGGCAATGTCCAGCTGCAGATGCCACGCGGCCGGATCGCTGCTGTTCAAGCGGCGACGTTCGAGGATGCGCGCGGCAAAGGCATTGTCATCGCCATAGGCGGTGACCTGCAGGCGCAGGTCCTGGCCGGCGGCGGTGTCACCTTCCAGCACCTGGCCCAGTACCGGCTGCCATTGCTGGAAGAAGTTCTCGTAACCCAGATCGGCATCGACACGCTGCAGCAGCGGCTGTGCCTGGCGCGCGCTCAGGGCGGCATCCAGTGCCTTGGTGAAGCCGCAGAAGCTCGGGTAGCCGGTATCGCCAAGCCCGAATACCGCGTAGCGCAGGCCGGGCAGGGCCGGGGCCTGGCGCAGCGATTCAAAGAAGCGCTCGCCGTTGGCGGGCGGCTCGCCATCGCCGAACGAGCTGGAGATGGCCAGCAGTACATCGCCTTGGCCGAGGCTGGCCACATCGATGTCGTTGAATGCGAGCACCTGCGGCTGGTGGGGCCGCAGGTCCGCGCCCAGGCGCTGGGCCAGGGCGCGGGCATTGCCCGACTCGGAGGCGAAGCCCACCAGCAGACGGCTGATGGGCAGGCAGGTCGGGATGGCGTTCACGCCGCCTCGTAGAAGTCGTCGAACTTTTCCTTGCTGAACTCGACCAGGTCGTAGTTCTGCATCAGGTCGTTCACCACGCGGCGGATGCTGATGTAGGAGGTGATGTTGCCATCGGTATCGAACAGCGGCTGCACGGTGGTATCGACCACGTAGAGCACGCCGCCCTTGCCCAGGTTCGGCACGATGCCGGTCCAGGTCTTGCCGGCCTTGATGGTGTCCCACATGTCCTTGTAGACCGCCTTGGGCACATCCGGGTGGCGCACGATGCTGTGCGGCTGGCCGATCAGTTCTTCGCGCCCGAACCCGGTGAGCGTGCAGAACAGGTCGTTGGCGTAGGTGATGTTGCCCTGCAGGTCGGTGGTGGAGATCACCATGACGTTCTGCATGGCATTCAGCAGCTGGGCGTTGTCGGGGGGGTAGCTCATCGCAGGTCCTTTGGATGCCGGTGACGCCGGCGTATTGGGTTCCTGCATAGAGATACGCCCGCGCGGCGGCGGGCGGATTGACATTGATCAAGACGGTGGCGGGATCGGCTGCGACCGGGTGTCGCAGGGGGTGTTTCGCCGGACATGGCCCGGCGAAGAGGCGTCAGCCCATCAGGTAACGCAACACCCCGGCCGATACCACACCGATCAACACCGTGGGCAGCATCGAAAACCGCGTGGCGACCAGCAGCGTGATGGCCAGCGCGGCCAGATCGGCCGGCTTGTCCGCCACGAAGTCCGGGGCGATCACCGAGATCAGCACGCAGCCCGGGGCGGCTTCCATCACGGTCACTGCGCGCTTGCTGAGCGTGCGGTTGCGCAGCGCGAGAAAGCCGATGATGCGGGTCAGATAGGTGGCGGCCGCCATCAGCACGATGGTCAGCACCGAGGTCCAGTGGATCAGTCCGTTGAAGATCATGCGGCGTCCTCGGCCAGCAGCCAGGCGGCGGCCAACCCGGCCAGCGCACCGCTGGCGACATACCAGGCACCCGGCACCAGCAGGTAGGTGGTCGCTGCCACCAGCAGGCTGACCAGCCAGGGGCGCGCGGCCTTCACGCCCTGCCACATGCCACGCAGCAGCACCAGGAACACCGCCGGGAAGGCCATGTCGAACCCGTAGGCGTGGATGTCGCCCAGCAGCGGGCCAACGATCGCACCCAGTGCGGTGCAGGCCACCCAGACCGTGTACAGGCCGGCCGAGACGCCCAGGTAGTAGGACAGGCTGAAACCGAGGGCGCGCCGGCGGGCGTCGGCCACGCCCATCGCCCAGCTCTCGTCGCACATGAAGAACAGGGCCGGCAGTACACGGCGGCGCGGCAGGTGCTGCAGCAGCGGTGCGAGTGCGGCGCCCATCAGCAGGTGGCGGCTGTTGACCAGGGCGGTGATGGCCACGATCAGGGCGATATGCGGCGGCGATGTCCACAGTTCGACGGCGGCGAACTCGGAGCCGCCGGCGAAGTTGAGGCCGGTCATCAGTGGCACTTCCAGTGCGGTCAGGCCCTTCTGCGCGGCCTGGGCACCGAGCACCAGCGCAAAGGGAATGAAGCCGATCATCACCGGCACGGCCGCGCGCAGGCCACGCAGGAATTCGGCGCGCGGGGCGGTATCGCAGGCGGCCTCAGGCAGGGGGAGGGTGGTACGGGCGTCCATGGAACGACACAACGAAGTGGGGGTGGCCCATGCTAGCGGTCCGATCGCGAAATCGGGTTGCGTTGATGCCATTGAAACGCTGACTATTGATATTCCATGCGCTCAAGACCGCCTGCGGTGAAATCCAATGCAGTACCAGCTCGATAATCTGGACCGGCGCATTCTCGATGCGCTGCAGCGCGATGGCCGCCTGCAGAACCTGGAGCTGGCGCGCCAGGTCGGGCTCTCTCCTTCGGCATGCCTGCGCCGGGTGCGGCTGCTGGAGGATGGCGGTTACATCGACCGCTACGTGGCCCTGCTGAACGAAGCAAAGGTGGGCCGCGGCTTCACCGTGTTCGTGCGGGTGTGGCTGCGCGGGCAGGACGAGGACACCACCAATCACTTCATCAACAGCATCAAGTCCTTCCCGGAAGTGCTTGAATGCCATCTGATGGCCGGTGACTGCGATTTCCTGCTGCGGGTGGCGGTGGCTGACCTCGATGCGTACCGCCAGTTCCAGATGCAGCACCTGAACCGGATCGCCGGGGTGCAGAACACCAAGACCGAGATCCCGATGCAGCGGATCAAGCAGACGACGCAGTTGCCGCTTTGAGGAATGGAGGGTTTCCGGCCGGGTTGCACCCGGCACCCGCGGTAGTGCCGGCCGCTGGCCGGCGACCTCAGGAGCAGCAGCAACAGCTGGCCTGCTGAGGGATGGCGGGGTGGGTCCGGTTACGGGGGACGCTGCAAGTACGTCCCTGTAAGCTCGGTCGCCGCATCCATGCGGCTCACGCCCCCGCAACCGGACCCACCCCGCCTTCGACAGTTCCCCGCGATCTTTCGGGGTCGGATCCCGTTGCTGCGCAACGGGCTCTGACCCCAGGAGCAGATGGCGTCACGGCGCCCGGCTCGACGTCGGCCGTAGGCAGCGGTCATCGCAATGACATCTGGCGCCGGTACGGTTTGAGCCCGCTTGCTGGTCGCGCGCGGGCCGGGTCGCCGGTCGTGCTGCGCTGCTGCTGCAGCTGCTGTCGCTGCCGAGGGTCATGTGTTCTACGTCAGGGGGCTGAATGGACACCGTGCGGTCAGAATCTGGAAGGTGGCCATCGCCGCAGGGCTGCTGCTGTGCTTTGCCGCTGCCGCACAGGACGGTGGCCATGCCTACGACATCCCTGCGCAGCCGCTGGAACAGGCGGTCGAGCGCTTCAGTGTCATCAGCGGGTGGTCGGTGATGTATCCGGGCGACCTGGCTGCCGGGCGCCGCAGCCATCCGCTGCACGCGCGCCTGCCAGCGCTGCCTGCGTTGCAGATGCTGCTGCAGGACAGCGGCATCGAGGCCGAGGTGATTGGCGACCAGCGCGTGGTACTGCGCCGGGGCGCGCCGGCCGGGGGTGATGCCGTGGTGCCGGACGAACCGCCCGCTGCCGAGCGTCGCCGCCGCTATGGCGACCTGCAGCAGCGCCTGCGCGCGGCGTTCTGTGACGACCCCGATCTGGCGCCCGGCCGCTATGCCGCAGCGCTGCGCTTCCGCATCAACCACGACGGCCAGGTGCGCGAGGCCGAGCTGCTGTCCGGCAGTGGCAGTGCGCGGCGTGACACACGCCTGCTGCAGGCGCTGCAGGGCCTGGTGCTGGCCGCCGACGCGGCTGCGCTGCCACAGCCGGTGACGCTGCAGATCCGGCCTTCCAGCACCGACCACGATTGTGGCCGGCGCGCGTCCCCTCCATGACTTCAAGGATCTGAACATGAGCAACGGTACGGCTGGGGCAGTTGACCTGATGGACCACCTGTTGGGCGCCTACGACGAGCTGAAGCGCCGCTTGGTGCGCAAGCTGGGTTCGGAGGAACTGGCGGGCGATGCGCTGCAGGACACCTGGATGCGGCTGAGCGCGCGCCGTGATCGCCTGGACGCGGTGCAGAACCCGGCGGCCTACCTGCTGCGCATGGCGATGAATACCGTGATCGACCGCCAGCGGGCCGATCATCGCCTGCTGAGCCTGGAAGAGGTGGACACGCTGATGGACCTGGCCGACCCGGCGCCGGGCCCGGCACAGGCCGCCGAGCTGGAGTTCGCGCTGGAGGACATGGTGGCCCTGCTGCAGCGCATGCCCGAGCGCCGCCGCCGCATCCTGCTGGCGATCCGCGTGGACGGGCTGCAGCAGCGCGACGTGGCCGATCACCTTGGCGTGTCGTTGCGGCTGGTGCAGCGTGAGCTGAAGGCCGCGCAGGACTACCTGGCCGAACGCAATGGCCAGGGGCGCCAGGTGCGGTTCTGAGCGACGGCATCCGTCTACACTTTGACGCCGAGCAGAACCCCGCAGCGTGCGGGTCCGGCATGAGCTCCCATGGACGCTGACGATCGCCCGCAACGCCCGCTGGATGCCGTCGAGCGTCAGGCGCACGCGTGGGTGGTGCGGCTGACCTCCGGCGAAGCCACCGCGGCCGAAGGGCGCAGGTTCCGGGCGTGGTGCGAGGCCGATCCGCGCCATCGCGAGGCGTTCGGCCGTGCACGCCGGCAGTGGCAGCAGGTACGCCTGGCGGGCGAGCAGCTGCCGGCCGCCGCGCGCCAGCCGGTAGCGCCCGGTCCGGCGCAGCGCTGGAGCCGCCGTGCCTTCCTTGGCGCTGCGATTGCCGCACCGGCCAGCCTGGCGGTGGTGGCAGCGATCCGTCCGCCGCTGGGGCTGTGGCCGTCGGTCAGCGCGATGGCGGCCGATTTCCATACCGGCACCGGCGAGCGGCTGCAGATCACGCCCTCGCCACGGCTGACGATCGAACTGGACACGCAGAGCAGCCTGCGGCGTCGCGCTGACGGGCAGGGCGAGAGCTTCGAGCTGGTGCAGGGCCAGGCCGCGATCGAGACCCGGGCCGGTCTGCGCCTGGCGCTGTTCTGCGGGCCAGGCTGCGTGATTGCCGACGAAGGGGCGGTGCGCCTTGACGTGCGCAATACCCAGGGCCAGGTGCGGGTGACCTGCCTGCGCGGCAGTGCCCGCATCGAGCACCCGCAGGGCAGGTTGCAGCTGCAGGCCGGCCAGCAGACCCGTTACGACGAGCGCCTCAGTGGCGTGGTGGCCGAGGCCGTGGCCGCCGAAGTCAGTGCCTGGACCTCGGGCATGCTGGTGTTCCGCCGTGCACCGCTGCGCGATGTGGTGGAGGAGATCAACCGCTATCGGCGCGGCAAGGTGCTGCTGGGTGAATCGGCACTGGCCCGCGCGCCGGTCAGTGGCCGCTTCCGCATCGACGATCCGGATGCCGCACTGGAGCAGCTGCGACTGACGATGTCACTGGACCTGCGTCGCTTTCCGGGTGGCATTGCCGTCCTTGGGTAGATGATGAATCCGGCCGTGCGCGCTGCGCAGGGCCATCGCAAGCCAGGAGAGGCCAAGGATGCGCAACGAGACCGTGGGCGTGCTGGACCTGCGCCGGAATCTTTCAGCACTGCTGGAAACCACGCAGCGACAGCCGTTGACGGTGCAGCGCTATGGCTCACCCTGGGTGTGCGTGGTATCCGATGCGCAGTGGCAACGGCAGGCGGCGCTGTTGCACTTCGAACCGCAGGCGCATCCGCTGGCGATGCTGTTGCGGCTGCAGCGGCAGGCACTGCCCCTGCCGGAGAATGGTGTATTGCCTGCGGCCGCGATGGCCCGTGCGCTGCTGTTGATGGCCATGCATGGCGTCGGCGATCTGCCGCAGTTGCACGAACAGGTGCAGTTCCACCGCCTGTGGCACTGGTTCGTTGCCGGCACCGAGGGCGTGATGGACGGTTGGCATCTGCCTGCACTGCGTGTTGCGATGGCGTCATGGATGGATGACGCAGACATGACCGATGCACTGGTTGCGTTTTCCGAGCGCAGTGACGTTGCGATCCTGGCGCGGCGCTGCGGTGGTCAGGCGCCGCGGCTGGAGCGCGAAGCCTGCAGGTTGATGACGCTGTCGTGACGTTCCGCATGAAGCGCAACGCAGTGCGCAGAGATGCATTTGCGCTGTCGCTTCATCTGCCTTGCCGACGTCTTCTCCAGAGTACGACGCACCACGCGTCGCGGAGCGCAGGCGACGCCGATGGCAGACAGTCGCAGGATCAGCATGCTGGAGCTGGACCGTCACCTGAGCCAGTCACTGGAGCAGGCGCGGCATGCACCGTTGAACGTGCAGCGTTACGGGCATTCCTGGGTCTGGGTACTGTCCAGCGACGCCTGGGCTGACGCCGCGCGCTGGGCTTCATTGGACAGCACGGCGCACCCGCTGCTTGCATTGCGCGGTGCACTCGACCCACAGCTGCGGCCCTGGCCCGAGTGCGCGGCGATGCTGCTGCCGCTGGACGCAGGCGATGCGCGCGTGCTGCAACGCGCGGCACTGCTGGTGGTGATGCGTGGGTTGAACAGTGCGCAGCGCGTCTACGACGACCTTCGCTACCACCAGGCCTACCGGCAGTTCATCGGCATCGACCACGGCACGGTGTGGTCACCGATGCACTGCGTACGCCTGTTGCAGGCCAGCGCGCATCCGCTGCTGCGTGCCTGCATCGACGAAACGCTGGGCACGCTTCCTTTGCCGTTGCTGCAGGCGGCGTGCGTGCCCACCGTACGTGCTGCACCACTGCAGGCACAGCCGCAGCGAATAGCGGGCGGATGTTTATCGTACTGACACATGCACCGCTGACCATGGCGCAGCGGTCTCTTCCTGGATGACGAGGGCGGAACAATGGCAAGGCAGGTGGCTGGTCGCAGGGCTCGGCAGCAGGGTTTCAGCCTGATCGAGATCATGGTGGTGGTGGTGATCATCGGCATCCTTGCCGCATTGATCGTGCCGCGTTTGATGGATCGCCCGGACCAGGCCCGCGTGGTTGCAGCGCGCCAGGATATCGCCGCGTTGATGCAGGCATTGAAGCTGTTCAAGCTGGACAACGGCCGCTACCCCAGCGCGGAGCAGGGACTGCAGGCGCTGGTGAAGCCGCCGCAGGGCAGCGGCGCGATGCCGGCTACCCCGTATCTGGACCGCCTGCCAAATGATCCGTGGGGTCACCCGTACCAGTACCAGATTCCGGGCAGCCACGCTGATATCGATGTGTTTTCGCTGGGCGCGGACAGCAAGCCCGGCGGCGACGCCGGGAACGCGGACATCGGTTCCTGGCAGCTCTGAGGCGCGCCGATGGCAGCCCGGATGCGATCGGTTCCGCGCGCCCGCCAGCGCGGCATGGCGGTGATCGTGGCGATGCTGGTGGTGGCACTGGTGGCGGTGATCGCCACCGCGCTGCTGACCCGGCAGTCGGCGCAGCTGCGCGCGTTGCGCGGCGACCAGCTGCGCGCCCAGGTGCGCATGGCGGTGGACGCCACGTTGGAACGTGCGGCGCAGCAGCTGCGCGCGGACGCGCACGAACAGCTGACGACCGTGCGCAGCGGGCGCTGGGCACAGCCGTTGCAGCTGCAGGCGCCGCTGCCGGTGCAGCTACAGCTGGTCGATGCGCAGTCGATGTTCAACCTGCGCAATCTTCTTGCCCATGGCAGGGCGGACCCCGATGCCCGGCAGGCATTCATTGCGTTGTGCTCCGGGCAGGGCCTGGGGCCGGGCGCCTGTGCATCTGCGGCCAACCACATCCAGGCGCGCCTGCGCGATGGCGATATCCAGGCGCAGGCCCCGCTGCCGCGTGAATCGCTGATCGCGCAGGCATTGCCAGGTGCAGACCCGGCCGCCGTACAGGCATTGGCGCGGCGCACGGTGGTGCTGCCGGCACAGACGCTGGTCAACGCCAACACCAGTGATCTGAGCGTCCTGCAGGCGGTCACCCCAGGTATCGATCCCGGGCGCCTGCAGGCGCTGCTCGGCGAGCGTGACGGCGGCCACTGGCTGCTCAACCGCGGCGATATCGCCAACCGGCTTCAACTGAGCAACGCGCAGATGGCGGTAGTGCCCCTTGGCATTCATAGTGAGTGGTTCCTCGCCGTCGGCCAGGTGCAGGCCGATGGCAGCACGGTCGACTTCCGGGCGCTGATCTGGCGCGAGTACCGCGACGACAGCGTGCGCGTGCAGCGGGTGTGGACGAGGATCGGCGCATGAGCGTGCAGCTGAGGATTCGCCTGCCGGCGTTGCAGCGGCTGCGTGCCGACAGCGCGGTGGAATGGGCGCAGCTGCACAAGGGCCAGCTGCTGGCCCACGGCTGCGAGGCGTTGGCCGTGCTGGGCCAGCGTCATCCGCAGGCTGCGGTGCTGGCCGGTCTGGATCCGCACGACCTGATCCTGCTGGAGCTGCAGTTGCCGCCGTTGTCAGGGCGTCGCCTGCAGGCCGCCGTGCAGGGTGAAGTGGAGGCGATGCTGCTGGACGACCTGCAGGAGGTGGCGTTGGCGCATGGAGCGCAGGCGGCCGATGGCAGCGTGCCGGTGGCCTGGCTGGGCCAGCACGCGATCGCGCAGGCACAGCAGGTGTTGGCGTCGTGCGGCCTGCAGCTGCAGGCGCTGTATCCAACGCCGTTGCTGCTGCCCTGCAGGCAGGCCCAAGCCACGCTGCAGGCCTGCGGTGAGCACCTGCTGGTGCGCAGCGGGCGCGATCGTGGCTTCGTGCAATGGTGCGGCGGGCGTGACACCGGTGTGGTCATGCAGGCCTTGGCAGCGCGCCTGCAGCAGTCCGGCGTGCAGGCCGTGCAATGGATCGACAGCGTGCCGTCGGCGTGGCCGCAGAGCCTGCCGGCAACCGCACTCGCGCAGGAACTGCAGGCGAGCGGGACCCTGCCGGCGTGGTCATTGCCGCTGCCGGGCCGCAGCAGGCAGGCACCGCGGCTGGCGATCGGCCTGGCATTGGCAGCGGTGGTGCTGGCGGCGTTGGGCCTGCAACTGCAGGTCTCGCGCTGGCGCAACGAGGGCGAGACGCTGCAGCAGGACATGGCACGGCAGTTCAGCGCGCACTTCCCGGAGATCACCGATGTGGTGGACCCGGTACTGCAGGCGCGGCGCGCGCTTGCAGTGCCACCACCGGCGCCCCCCTTGCCGCCAGTGCAGCGGCAGGTGGCCAGCACGCTGCAGGCCGTCCCCGAACTGGGCGGCCAGGTGCGTGGCCTGCATTACGCACCGGGCCTGCTGGAACTGGAGCTGGACGACGACGCGCGAGCATTGGCCGATGATCCGCAGCGGCTGGAACAATGGCAGCAGGCCGCGCAGGCGCAGGGCCTGCAGCTGGTGCGCGAGGCCGGTGGGCGGCTGCGCGTGAGCGGGGGCGGGCAGTGACGGCCGCGCGCCTGCGCCTGCACGAGGGCACGGCTGGCCTGCAGCAGCGCTGGCAGCGCCTGCCGCCGCGCGATCGCGGCATGCTGGCACTGATGGTGATGGCGTTGCTTGCAGCAGGCCTGTGGTCGTTCTGGCTGGACCCGCTGCTGAAGCAGCGCAGCCACTGGCAGGCCGAACTGCCGCGGCTGCAGGTACAGGCGCGCGCCTTGGCGCCGCTGCTGCGTGCCCGCGAGCAGCAGCGACAGTTGCAGGGGCAGCTGCCGACGCTGGCCGCGCTGCGCGGACAGATCAAGACGGCCGGCCTTGCCGACGGACTGCATATCGAAGCACGCGATGGGCGCTGGCACCTGCAGGTGCAGGCCGTACCCGCCGACGCGCTATGGAACTGGCTGTTGCCGTTGCTGGCCGACCCGGCCATCGAACTGCAGCAACTGCAACTGACACGGACAGGGGATGCGAACATGCCGGCGGCGCGGATTTCCGGAAACATCGTGATGGCCCCCACGGCGGGTGGCCGTCCATGAGGGCGATGCGCAGCCTTGCCTGCAGCGCCGCGCTGGCCGTGGTGGTGGGCATGGCCCCTGTACCAGCGCCGGTGCTGGCGCAGGATGCCCGCGATGAGCCGGTACAGTTGAACCTGGTCGATACCGATATCGGCGGTGTGCTGCGCATGGCGGCGCGCTTCACCGGTCGCCAGTTCCTGGTTGACCCACGGGTGACCGGCAAGATGACCGTGGTATCCGACGGCCCGGTCAGCCGTACCCAGGCCTACCAGTTGCTGCTGGGGGCGCTGCGCATGCGCGGCTTTGCCGTGGTCGAGAACGGCGGTGTCAGCCGGGTGGTGCCGCAGGCCGATGCCAAGCTGCTCGGTGGCCGTGTGGGCGCCGGCGGTGCGGGCGGCGAGGTGGCCACGCGTACCTTCGCGCTGCGTTACGAGAATGCCGCTGCGCTGGTGGCGGTGTTGCGGCCGATGATCAGCCCGGACAATCCGATCACGGCCAACCCGGGCAACAACACGCTGGTGATCACCGACTACGCCGATAACCTGGAACGCATCGCGCGGGTGATCGCCAGCGTGGATACCCCGGCCGGCATGGACACCGATGTGGTGAAACTGCAGCAGGGCATCGCCGTGGACGTGGCGGCGATGGTCGCCCCGCTGCTGGACGCGCAGGGCGCCGAGCCCTCGCAGAAGGTGGTGGTGATGGCCGATCCGCGCAGCAACAGCGTGCTGCTGCGCTCCAGCAGCCCGGGTCGCACGCGGTTGGCGCGGCAGCTGGTGGAGAAGCTGGACAAGGCACAGGATGAATCCGGCAACCTGCACGTGGTGTACCTGCGCAACGCCCAGGCCACGCAACTGGCAGGGGTGCTGCGCGGCGTGGTGGCAGGACAGACCGATGCACCGGCGATGGGCAGCAACGAAGGCATCACGGCGCAGTCCACCGACAACAGCCGCGCCACGCCCGCGCAGCCGTCGCAGACGCAGCCGGCCAAGCCCGGTGGCAATGCGCTGGAGTCGCAGCGGCTGGACCCGAACCGCCGCGACCCGATCGACGCCGGCAGCACCGGCTTCAGCCAGAACGGCGTCTCGGTGCAGGCGGACGTCGCCACCAACACGTTGCTGATCTCGGCACCGGAACCGGTGTACCGCAACCTGCGGCGGGTGATCGACCAGCTCGACCAGCGCCGTGCGCAGGTGCTGGTGGAAAGCCTGATCGTGGAGGTGAACCAGACCGATGCAGCCGAACTGGGCGTGCAGTGGATGCTGGGCAATGGGCGCACCTTCGGCGGCACCCATTTTGGCGGCGTCACCGGCGGCAGCGGCCTGAGCACCACCGCACGTACCACCCTGGATGTGCTGCCCAGGGATGGCCTGAACATCGGTGTGATCGACGGCACCATCAACCTGCCCGGCGTGGGCCAGATCCTCAACATGAAGGCGCTGGCAAACGCGCTGCAGAGCAAGGGCGGGGCCAACATCCTGTCCACGCCGAACCTGATGACGCTGGACAACGAGGCGGCCAGCATCATGGTCGGGCAGACCGTGCCGTTCGTCAGCGGCCGCTACGTGACCGACGGTGGCGGCGGCAGCAACAACCCGTTCCAGACCATCGTGCGCGAGGACGTGGGCCTGAAGCTGCGGGTGCGCCCGCAGATTTCCGAAGGCGGCACGGTGAAGCTTGACATCTACCAGGAGGTCAGCAGCATCGACGCGCAGAGCGCGAACAGTACCGCCGGCATCATCACCAACAAGCGTGCACTGGATACCAGCGTGCTGCTGGATGACGGGCAGATCATGGTGCTGGGTGGCCTGCTGGAAGACAGCGTCAGCCATGGCCGTGATGCCGTGCCGGGTCTGGGAAAGATCCCGGTGCTGGGTGCGTTGTTCCGCAGCGACACCCGCAAGCGCGCCAAGACCAACCTGATGGTGTTCCTGCGCCCGCACGTGGTGCGTGACCCGGCGGCTGGCCAGCGCTTGACCCGCGACCGCTACGACTACATGCGAAATGCCCAGGCCGCTGCACAGCCGGTACAGAGCTGGGCATTGCCGGCGCTGTCGGCACCGCAGCTGCCGCCGCAGGACCTGTCCGTGCTGGGCCAGGGCAATGCGCGCGATGGACAGGGCCAGCCGTTGCAGAACACCAGCCTGGCGGCGCTGTACCCGGCCGGTGATGGCGATGCGCAGCTGGTGCAGTTCGCGCAGGGCCTGGACCATGCACGGGCCAGCCAGGGTGTCGCGCAGGTGCGGGCACTGGGCCTGCAGGCCTACGCCGAGGCCACGCCGGGCGAGGGCAGCCAGCGCCTGCGGGTGCGCCTGCCGCGCGATCCGGCGAAGCTGGACCCGGCACTGCAGCAGCTGCGCGGGCTGGGCTACACGCCGGAACTGGTGATCGGGCCGTGACCACGACGTCGCCGCTGCCAACATTGCCGTATGCCTGGGTGCGCAGCCATGGCGTGATGCTGGCCGAGGCCGACGGTGAGCCCGTGCTGCTGGGTCGGCCTGATACGGCGGCATGGGCCGTGGCTGAACTACGTCGCCGGCATGGCCCATTGCCATTCCAGACACTGGATGCCGGCGCGTGGCAGCAACGCCTGGGCGAGCAGTACCGTGATGGCGGCGATGCCGCGGCCGTGGTCGGCGCCGCTGAAAGCGAAGTCGATCTGGACCGGTTGATGCAGGACATGCCGGAGGTCACCGATCTTCTGGATGCACAGGATGATGCGCCGGTGATCCGCATGATCAACGCGTTGCTGGCACAGGCTGCCCGTGATGGCGCCAGCGACCTGCACATCGAGCCCTTCGAGACCCATTCGGTGGTGCGCTACCGGGTGGACGGCACCCTGCGCGACATGGTGCAGCCGCGGCGTGCACTGCACGCAGCGCTGGTCTCGCGCATCAAGATCATGGCGCACCTGGATATTGCCGAAAAGCGCCTGCCGCAGGACGGACGCATTGCGATCCGCGTTGGCGGGCGGCCGCTGGATATCCGTGTCTCCACGGTGCCGACCGGGCATGGCGAGCGTGCCGTGCTGCGCCTGCTGGAAAAGGATGCCGGCCGCCTGCAGCTGCAGCGGCTGGGCATGGCCGATGACACCCTGGCGACCTTCACCGGGTTGATCCGCCAGCCGCATGGCATCGTGCTGGTCACCGGCCCGACCGGCAGCGGCAAGACCACCTCGCTGTATGCCGCGCTGGGCCAGCTCGACAGCAGCACCAGCAACATCCTCACCGTGGAAGATCCGGTGGAGTATGACTTCGCCGGCATCGGCCAGATCCAGGTCAACGCACGCATCGGCATGAGCTTCGGCACCGCGCTGCGCGCCATCCTGCGGCAGGACCCGGACACCATCATGATCGGCGAGATCCGCGACCTGGAGACCGCGCAGATTGCGGTGCAGTCATCGTTGACCGGGCATGGCGTGCTGGCCTCGCTGCACACCAACGACGCCATCTCGGCGGTGACCCGCCTGGCCGACATGGGCGTGGAGCCATTCCTGCTGGCCTCGTCGCTGCGTGGTGTGCTGGCGCAGCGGCTGGTGCGGCGGCTGTGCACGCAGTGCCGGCGCGCCGAGGTGGATGGCGAAGGCCAAACCGTGTGGCGTGCGGTGGGCTGCCCGGCCTGTGCCAACAGCGGCTATCGGGGGCGCACCGGCATCCATGAACTGTTCGTGGTCGATGACAGCGTGCGTGCACTGATCCATGAAGGGCAGGGCGAGCCTGCGCTGCGCGAGGCCGCGCGACGTGCCGGCATGCGCACGCTTCGGCAGGATGGCCAGCGCTGGGTCGACAGCGGGGTGACCACGCTGGAAGAAATCGTGCGCGTCACCGGCGACGACTGAGGCCTGCATGGCACTGTTCGATTACCAGGCCGCCAACGCACAGGGCCGCATCGAGAAGGGGCAGCTGGATGCCGACAGCCCGCGTGGTGCGCGCCAGCTGCTGCGCGGGCGTGGCTTGACCCCTGTGCAGGTAAGCGCGGCGCGCAGCGCCGGCGGTGGCTGGGGCGCGCGCAGGCTTTCGGCAAGCGAGCTGGCGTGGGCCACGCGGCAGCTGGCCAGCCTGCTGGCTGCCAGCCTGCCGCTGGAAGGCGCGTTGAGTGCGGTGATCGAACAGGCCGAGCGCCCGCACGTCGCGCAGGCGCTTACCGCGGTGCGCGCCGATGTGCGCGCCGGCCAGCGCCTGACTGTTGCACTGGCAGCGCGGCCACGCGATTTTCCACCGATCTACCGGGCACTCGTGGGCGCGGGCGAAGACTCCGGTGATCTGGCGCGCGTGATGGAGCGTCTGGCCGACTACATCGAAGAACGCAATGCGCTGCAGGCCAAGGTACTGACCGCTTTCATCTACCCGGCCGCGATCAGCCTGGTATCGGTGGCGATCGTGATCTTCCTGCTCAGCTACGTGGTGCCGCAGGTGGTGACCGCGTTCGTGCAGGCACGGCAGACGCTGCCGATGCTGACCCAGGTGATGCTGGCGGCCAGCGCGTTCGTACGCAGCTGGGGCGTGTGGGCAGGGCTGGGAATAGGTGCGCTGGTGGTGGCATGGCGACTGGCCTTGCGCAGGCCCGAACTGCGCCTGCGCTGGGACGCGATGCTGCTGCGGGTGCCGATGGTCGGTCGTTTCGTGCTGGGCGTGAACAGTGCGCGCTTCGCCTCGACGCTGGCGATCCTGCTGGATGCCGGTGTGCCGCTGCTGCGCGCACTGGAGGCGGCCCGGCAGACCTTGGGAAATGCGCTGCTGGCGCGCTGTGCTGCTGACGTGTCCGCGCGCGTGCGCGAAGGCGCCGCGCTGGGCGCTGCATTGAAAGTCCAGAAGGTATATCCACCGATCCTGGTGCATCTGGTGGCCAGCGGCGAAAAAACCGGCGCATTGGCGCCGTTGCTGGATCGCGCCGCGCAGACGATCTCGCGCGAGATCGAGCGTCGCGCGATGGCGCTGACCGCGCTGCTGGAACCAACCATGATCCTGGTGATGGGTGGCGTGGTGCTGACGATTGTGCTGGCAGTACTGATGCCGATCATGGAAATGAATCAGCTGGTGCAGTGATGCGCGACGCGCATCACCGGTAGTGCCGGGCCATGCCCGGCGGGTGCGCGGCGCCGCACGCTTTCTATTCTCCACACAATCCTCCACACCTTTTTTCGATCTTCCACAGGTTTCTTAAGCGGCCTGTCATCGGCGCCGACCAGCATAGCCACGTCGCCGCAGAGTGGGCTGGGAGGCCCTCGGCGGCAGCAGGCGTGTAGTGACCGTTCCTCCCTTGGTGTTTCCCTTCGCAGTAAACCCTTCAGGAGAAGATCATGAACAAGTACAAGACCCTGGCCGCGCTGGTTGCCACCGCGCTGCTCGCCACCGCTGGCGCCGCTTCGGCCCAGCAGGCCCTCGTCAACGGTGGCGGCGCGTCGCTGCCGGCCGATCTGTACAAGGGTTCGACCGACAGCATCCTGCCGGCCAACTTCAGCTACGCCGTGACCGGTTCGGGCACCGGCAAGAAGGCCTTCCTGGAAAACAAGATCGCGCTGTTCATCCCGACCGGCACCGGCAACGTGCATTTCGCCGGCAGCGACTCGGTGCTGAGCCAGACCGAGATCGACACCTACAACACCACCTACAACAGCGCCAGCTCGACCACCAAGTTCGGCCCGCTGCTGCAGCTGCCGTCGGTGGCCACCTCGGTCACCCTCCCGTTCAACAAGTCGGGTTCGGCTGTTGACCTGACCGTGGCCCAGGCTTGCGGCATCTTCTCGGGCAAGATCACCGACTGGTCGAGCATCGACACCGGCCGCAGCGGTCCGATCGAGGTCGTCTACCGTGGCGAGAGCAGCGGCACCAGCGAACTGCTGACCCGCTTCCTGGCCAATGCCTGCCAGCCGGCTGATGTCTCGGGTACCAGCCTGAAGCTGACCAACGGCGTGCCGGCCTTCTCGGTGCAGTCGACCTTCGCCAACCTGTTCACCACCGTGCCGTCGAACTTCATCGCCGCCCCGGCCACCGGCGGCACCTCGCTGTACAACGCCGTGTACGCCGTTGATGGCCGCGTCGGCTATGTCGGCCCGGACGTGATCCCGAACCTGCAGGACGCAACCAAGGTCGCCAAGCTGAAGGGCTATTCGCCGGATGAAGTGAGCGTTGCCGCCACCCTGAACACCATCGCGCCGCCGTCCAACGCTGCCGACATCGCCAACCCGGCCAAGTGGGTCCCGGTGTTCACCAACCCGTCGGCCGGTTACCCGATCGCCGGCTACACCAACCTGGTGTTCGGCCAGTGCTACCGCACCGCGCTGCCGCGTACCGCCGTGCGCAACTTCCTGGAAGCGCACTACAACCTCGGCGCTGCCGGCAACAACGATGCCGCCGTGCGTGCACACGGTTTCATCCCGCTGACCAAGGTCTGGCGTGAAGCGATTGCCAACAACCTGGTGGCCGCTTCGGCCCCCAACGGTCTGAGCAATGCCAACACCTGCACCACCGGCGTCGGCCGCTGATCCTGCGGTAACGCTGAAATGGGGCGCCGCCCGCGAGGTCGGCGCCTTTTTCGTTCTGGTGCTTCCACGCACCGCTTCTTGATGTCGGCTTCACGCTTCGAGCCCCGTCTAACAAGGGCGGGGCGCATATCGCCCCATCCATCAGACAGTGCTGCGGCCACGGCCGCCCAATCAGGTTGACGAGGTCCCGATGTCGCACCCGCTCACGACCGCTTCCCGCCCGTCGCTGGCTCGCCGCAACCATCCAATGGCCTGGGCCGTTGCGGTCGCGCTGGGTACGGTGGTGGCACCGCCCAGCCAGGCCCAGCAGGCATTCAGCCCAGGCTGGTTCGCTGATCGCGGCGCGGCCCAGGGTGCGGCGACGCAGAGCGGTCGGATGCCCAATGGCGTGCCGATCCAGTTTCAGCTGCCGGCCCAGCAGCAGGACGCCGCGCGCCAGAAGCTGCAGCAGTCCATCGACAACCTCGGGACGGCGGCGCAGGCCATTGCGCTGCAACAGCGGCTGCAGGAACAGGCCCGGCAGGCGCGCCGGGAGGCCGGTTTCATCGTGGCCGACGGCCTGGGCAAGGACGGCCTGAAGGTCGATGAGAATCCGCTGACCCGCGGCTGGCTGAACGCGCGCGAGGCAAGCCAGTTGCAGGGCGGTGATGGCCGCATCCAGGTCAGCATCGAGCAGACCGCCGACAAGGCGATCCTGAACTGGGAGACCTTCAACATCGGCGGCAACACCACGCTCACCTTCCAGCAGAATCCGGATTGGGCGGTGTTGAACCGGGTCAACGACCCCAATGCCCGGCCCAGCCAGATCCTCGGCCAGCTGAAGGCCGCTGGCTCCGTATTCGTGGCCAACCGCAACGGCGTGGTATTCGGCAACAACAGCCAGGTCAACGTCCGCAACCTGGTCGCTGCCGCTGCCCGCATCAGTGATGGCCAGTTCCGTGACAACGGTCTGTTCAGTGCCGACAGCAACACCGCCGCACTGACCGAAGCCTTCGGCGCGGTGATGGTCGAGCGGGGTGCGCGCATCATCACCCACGAACCGGGAAGCGCGACGCGTGGCGGCGGCTACGTTCTGCTGGCCGGCAGCAGCGTGGAAAACGCCGGGCAGATCGAGACCCGCAAGGGCCAGACGCAGCTGGCGGCGGGCGACAGTTTCGTGATCCGTCGCGGCGTCGGCACCGCGCAGAACACTGCTTCGACCACGGCAGGCAACGAGATCGCGCCGCGCTTCGTGCAGGGCAGCGGCGCGGGCGAGGTACGCAACAGCGGTCTGATCCAGGCGCGCGAGGGCGACATCACGCTGGCCGGCCGCAAGGTCGAGCAGGCCGGTGTTGCAGTCGCCACCACCACGCTGAGCCAGCGCGGCACCATCCATCTGCTCAACGCGCTCAGCGATCGCCAGGGCCAGGTAACCCTTGAATCCGGCGCGACCACCGCAGTGCTGATCGAAGACGATGGCAAGAGCGCGGTGCTGGACAGCCAGCGCGAGGCGTTGATCAAGGCATCGGCCGAGCAGGACCTGCTGCGTGCGGCAAGCAGTGCAGGGACGTTCGACAACCTCTCGCGGCTGCAGGACCGCCGCGACCAGTCGCGCGTGGAGATCGTTTCCGGTGTCGACATCAACTTCAAGGATGGCTCGTTGACTCTCGCGACCGGTGGCCAGGTGGTCAGCGACGCAGCGCGACGCAGCTACGTGGGCAACGCGGCACGGGTCGATGTCTCCGGCGCAGTCGGTGTACGCGTAGCGATGGAAAGCAACAACGTGCAGGTGAAGGTGCAGGGCAACGAGCTGCGCGATTCGCCTGACAACCGTGACAGCGGCACGCTGATCAGCAGCGAGGTCTGGATCGATCGTCGCGAGCTGCAGCGCGTGGCCGCCGGTACCGGCGGACATGCGGCCGAGCGCTGGTATGCCGGTGGTGGCCTGCTCGAAGTGGGCGGCTATCTGGACAACCAGCGCCACTCGATCGGCGAATGGGCGGCACAGGGCGGCACCGTGCAGCTGTCCGGCACCGAGGTGGTGACCCACGGCGGTTCCAGGATCAACCTGGCCGGTGGCAGCCTGGATGTGCAGTCCGGCGTGATCAAGCAGAGCTGGCTGCGCGGCACCGATGGGCGGCTGTATCGCCTGGACGATGCGCCGGCGGAGCAGCAGTACGCCGGCCTGTACAAGGGCTTCGAGGTCGAGCATCAGCGCTGGGGCGTCAATGAGGCCTTCCGCAATCCGCTGGTGGCGCCGGGCGAACGGGTCGACAACGGTTACACCGTTGGGCGTGATGCCGGCCGGCTGGTGATCTCCGCACCGACAGCGGTGCTGCAGGGTGACATCAATACGCAGGTGTTCCAGGGCGCACAGCAGGCCAAAGCGCCCGACCTGGGCAAGGATGGCTACGCGCAGGCACAGACAGCGGTGGCGCGCAACGCACAGCTGTGGCTGGGTCGCTATGACAGCGCAGGACGCAACGCGGTCTTCGATACCCAGGTGCGGATCGGGGAGGGCGCGTTGCCTGCGGCCGACTGGACGCTGCAGGCGCCCGTATCGGCACAGCAGCGCAACAGTGTGTGGCTGGATGCGGGTCGCCTGAGCGAACAGCAATGGGGACGCATCGACCTGGCCACCGCCGGCAGCATCGCCCTTGATGGCACGCTGCGCCTGCAGGATGGCGGACAGCTGGTGCTGACCGGCAGCGACGTCCGTCTCGGCGGTGACATCGCCATTGCCGGTGGCCAGTTGCAGGCCGGCAATCTGTTGGCCGTGGCGGGCAATCCCGTGGTTCCGCTGCTGCAGGCCGGACGTGGGCGGGTCGAGATCACCGATGGTGCACGTATCGACCTTGCCGGCCGCTGGAGCAATCTGTTGCTGGACCCTGGCGCGGCGCAGGGCCAGGCGTGGAGCGACGGCGGTCGCCTGCAGCTGGAGAACAGCCAAGATGTGGTGGTCGGGCGTGGCAGCGAATTGATCGTTGATGCGGGCGGTCGCGTCGATGGCGCGGGCAAGGCGCGTATCGGCAAGGGCGGCAGCGTGAGCCTGCAGGCCAATAGTCTGGACACCGGCAGAGGGGATGCCGGCCGACTGTCGTTGGCCGAGGATGCGCGCATCAGTGCGCTGGGCCAGGGCAGCGGCAGCCTGTCGTTGACGGATGGCGGGAATATCCGCATCGGTGGCGATGGTCAGGTCGACGACGTGCTGACGTTGCGCGGCGCGCTGTTCGGCAGTGGCTTCAGCAAGTACGACATCAATGCGCACAAAGGCCTGGAAGTGGCCGATGATGCGCAGGTCGAGGTGGTCATGCCGGGCCTGCGCCTGGCCAGCGACGCGGTGAAAGCAGTCACTCGCGAGGAAGCCGTTCAGGTATGGCTGGCCCCGCTCTACAGCGCCGACCCGTTGAGTGGCCGCATCAGCCAGCGGGCCGGCGCAGGCCTGTTGCTGCGTTCGCAGTTCGGCAGTCGCGGCGGCGATCTCCGCATCGGCACAGGCGCCAGCGTGCAGGTGGACCCGGTACAGTCCATTGAACTGCGGGGTGGGGGCAACCTTACCGTGGAAGGGCGCCTGCATGCGGCCGGTGGCCGGATCCGGCTCGACGACGTACGCACAGCGCTTGATCTGTTTGATGGGCAGCCCAACAGCCGTACCTTCCGGATCGCGGACGGCGCAGAGCTGGATGTCAGCGGTGATGCCTTCAGCGCGGAAGATGCAGTGGGCAGGCTGCGTGGGCTGACGCGCAAGGGTGGCAGCATCGAGATCGGCGGCGCGCTGGATTGGGAAGGCGCCGGTGAAGTGAGTGATCGTCCGCTGGATGCCTTCATCGTGATCGAGCGCGGCGCACGGCTGCGCGCCGACGGCAGCTCGGCAGCGCTTCACATCGACGGCCTGGGCACGCAGCAGGTGGACAGCGAGGGTGGCCAGATCGTTCTGCGTTCGGCCAATGCGCTCTACCTGCACGGTGACATGCAGGCCGCTGCGGGCGGTGCCGGCGCGCGTGGCGGTACCCTTGGCATCGCCTTCGGTGGTGGCATCTACGCAAAGGGTTCCAGCACCGACGTGCAGACGCCCCGTGTCCTGGCGCTGAGCCAGCAGCGCGTTGCAGCACCGGCGGCTACGGTACCGACGTATGGTGATGCACAGCTGTCGGTCGAGCAGATCCGCGACGGAGGGTTCGACAATCTGTCGTTGTTCGCGGCGGTTCGCAGCGAGGGGGACATCGATCTGCGGATGGGCCAGAGCCTGCGCCTGTCCGGCTCGATCGGCCTGCTGCCGGGTGCTGCACCGGCAAGCACCATCGCCGTGCACGCGCCCTATATGAAACTGGCCAATCCACTGTGGTCGGCGATCAGCGGCAATGACCTGGAGACCAGTGCCGGGGCGCCGCTGGCAACCGGGCTTCAGCATCGGTTACGCGCCGACGCGCAGTTGATCGACATCCGCGACCGTGTGGCGCTGGATGGATTTGACGACGTTGCCCTGAATAGCAGCGGTGACGTGCGCTTCCTGAAGGGGGCATCCAGCACCGGTGCGCTGGATGCCGATCTGCTGGCGGCCAATCGGCTGGAAATCACTGCCGCGCAACTGTATCCGGTAACCGGTGCAACGGCGCGGATTGGCGTCGGTTTCGCAACGGGCACGCTTTCCAGGGACATGATCTGGACCGATCCGACCGGCGTGCTGCGCATCAACGGTCTGGGTGGCGCCACACCTGCGGCCCCGCTTTCGGCGATGGGCAGCCTGATGCTGGCCGCAGCGACCGTGGAGCAGGGCGGTGTGGTTCGCGCGCCGATGGGCAGTATTGCCCTGGGCGGCACCGACAGGAACAACCAGATGGCGTCCACGGTGTCGTTCCTGCCGGGGAGCCTGACCTCGACCAGCGGTGCGGGGCTGAGCCTGCCCTACGGTGGCACGGTGGATGGCATCCAATGGCGGCGTGACGGTGCAGCCATTGCCCCACGCAATGTGGGCGGTGGTGCGCTGCCGGTCGGCATCGGAGTGATCAGCAGCCAGACCGACGTGGCGCGCGGCGCCGTGCTGGACATGAACGGTGGCGGCGAGCTGACCGGTGCCGCGTTCGTCAGCGGCCGTGGTGGTTCGGTGGACATCCTGCGCCACACCCTTGCCGAAGCCAATCCGCGCTATGGGTTCAGCCAGGCTGGTAGTGAGGTCTATGCGATCCTGCCAGGCTACACCGGCAACGCGGCGCCGCAGGGCCTCTCCGACGGCACCGTCGATCCAGCCGTGGGCCAGCAGATTGTCGTGCCAGCCGGCGTGCCGGGCCTGGCGGCAGGCACCTACACGCTGTTGCCAGCCAGTTTCGCGCTGCAATCTGGCGCGTTCCGGGTCGAGGTCGGGGCGAGCTCTACGACCGGTTCTGCTACGCCGCTGCCCACTGGGACGGGCTCCTGGCGCGTGGCAGGTCACCGCAGCGACGGTCTGGTCGAGGCGGTCTCGCCGCTGCTGACCGACCTGCTGCTGACCCCGGCGGCGAACGTGCGGCGCCATTCGGGATACAACGAAACCAGCTACAACGCGTTCACCGCCGCCAGCGCGCAGCGCCTCGGCCTGCCGCGCGGCTGGCAGACGGTCGACGCCGGCATGCTGCGCTTTGAACTGGGCAACGGCGCCGGGCGCCAGGGAACGTCCGCGCTGCGCGTCGAAGGCGAGGCCCGCTTCCAGGCCGCCGCCGGCGGCACCGGCACCGGCGGCAGCGTGGAGGTCACGCGCGTCAACCAGGTCGGCTCGCTCGAGATCATTGCCGCGGGCGGCAAGGCCGACACGCGCCTGGATGGGTCAACGATCGAAGCCGATGCACTCAACGCATTGCATCCTTCGCGACTGGTCGTCAACGCGCGGGTGCGCTCGACGGCGCAGTCCGTCATCGATGTGGCCGGCGTTGGCCAGGACGTGGTGCTGCGCAGCGGCGCTGTCCTGCGCGCGCCGGAAGTGCTGATCGGCGCGGTGGCCGGTGGTAGCGGCATCGTGGTTGAAGCGGGGGCGGCCATCGACACGCTCGGTCTGGGTACCGCCGGGCTGCCCTCCAGCCTCGGTTACGTCTACCAGGTGGGAGGAGCGCTGCTTGCCGTTTCCAATGATCGCCCCGAGCTTCTGGGGCTGGCGGTCGGAACCGACGGCTCGAACGTGAACATCGATATTGGTGGATGCGGTCCGAGCGCGAGCTGTGCCGGCCAGGCCCGCCTGGTGTCCGAGGGCAGCATCAACGTGACCACCAATGGCCAGTTGCAGCTGCGCGAGGGGGCTTCCTATGGCACCCGCGAACTGGCGCTGGGGGTGGGCAACATCAATCTGGGCTCGGCCGAGGCGATTGCGCGGGCAGCGGCGGTTGCCGCATTGCCGCCGGGCATGACGTTGAACCAGCAGGTGCTGGGCGACCTGCTGCGCGGCAATACCGCCACCGGCGCGCCGGCGCTGGATACGCTGCGCCTGAATGCCAGCGAGGCGATCAATGTGTTCGGCAGCGTGGACCTGGACACCCGCGATGCGGCAACCGGCAAGCCCGCGCTGCGCAATCTGGTGCTGGGTACACCGGCGATCCACGGTTACGGCGACAGCAGTGACCGCGCGCGCATCTTTGCCGCGGACCTGACCTGGGCCGGCCAACTGGGCAGCGCATCGGCACTCGGCAGCACCCAGACGCCGCCGGTCGCACCGGGCATTGCCGCTCGGCTGGGCAGTGGGCAGCTGGACATCATCACCGACACCCTGCGTCTGGCGCCTTCGCCACGCTCGCAGCCGTTGCCGGAGGTGGTTGCCGGGCGCCAGGTGCTGGGCTTTGCCGGCGTCAACCTGCAGGCGGCGCGCGAACTGGTGTTCGCTGGGAATGGCGCGCTGCAGGTCCATCAGCGCCAGGGCGATTATGTGGCCGGCAAGGGCTGGACGTTCACCGGCGGCAATCTGGATATCCAGTCGCCGTTGATCACCGGTGCGGCCGGCGCGAAGCTGTCGGTGAAGGCCGGGGGCACGCTTGCTGCGCACGGGGCAGGCGCGGGCGCAGCCGCCGATGCGCTGGGCGCCGAGCTCGACCTGCGCGCCAGTGACATCGTGCTCGACACACGTTTCGCCCTGGCCTCGGGCAGGTTGGTGGCCAACGCCGATCATTCCGTGCGGTTGGGCAGCAAGGCCGATCTGGACCTTTCCGGACGCAAGGTCAGCCTGTTCGACGTCGACAACTACAGCTGGGGTGGCGATGTCGAGCTGACCGCTGCCGATGGCAGCGTGCTGGCCGACGCTGCATCGCGGATCGATGTTTCGGCACGCAACAACCGGGCCGGGCGACTGACCGTCACCGCACTCGGTGCCAGCAACGGCCGTGTCGACTTGGCCGGGCGGATCCTCGGCCAGGCCAGCGGACGCCACGACGTCAGTGGCAGCCAGGTGCCCTATGACAGTGGCGAACTTGTGCTGCGCGCACAGCAACTGCAGGATTTCAGCGGGCTGAACCAACGCCTGACCCGTGATGGCGTGACCGGCGCTCGCAGCTTCCAGATCAAGCAGGGCGATCTGCTGATCGGCGATGAAGTGAAGGCACGCAAGGTCGACATCAGCGTCGATGGCGGAGCGCTGCGGGTAAACGGCCGCATCGACGCCAGTGGTGAGCAGGTGGGCAGCATTCGCCTTGCGGCGCGCGACGACCTGCAGGTGGATGGCACCCTGGACGCGCACGCCACCGCGCTGCGCGTGGACAGCTACGGCAGCATCATCGACAGTCCGAACCGCGCCATCGTCGAACTGGAGAGTCGCAGCGGAACGCTGGCATTGGGGCGCACGGCCAGGGTCGATCTGCGCAGCGGTACCGATGTGGTGGTTGGCAGCGCTGCTGGTCAGAACGATGGACGCGCGCGCGGCACGCTGGTACTGAACATGCCGCGCACCGGCGGCGGAGATGCATCCATCCGCACCGATGCCGGGTTGCAGGTGCTGGGAGCACGCGACATCTTCGCCACCGGCGTGCGCCGCTATGAAGATGCGCCGCTGGCGACCACGCCGGATGTGAACGGCCATCGTTCGCAGATGGTGACGCAGGCCTGGCTGGACAGCGTCGTCGATCCGGACAGCGTGGCCTGGATGAATGCCGCGCTTGGCAATGGCGATCTGTCCGCGCGCCTGACGGCCTTGGGCAGCGTGCGCCTGCGACCGGGCGTGGAAATCGTCGGCGTGCCCTCGGCAGCCAACCCCGACGGCGACCTGACCGTCAGTGGCGATCTGGACCTGTCCGGCTACCGCTATGGGCCACAGGCCAATCGTACCGATCCGGCACGGCGCGGCTTCGGTGAGGCCGGTGCGCTACGGCTGCGCGCTGCCGGCGATCTGCATGTCTACGGCAGCATCAACGATGGATTCGCGCCACCGCCCCTGACCCCGGATGACGCGGGTTGGCAGTTGTTCGAGGGCAGCGATCCCACCGTGGGCGTCACCCCGTTCGGCGGCGACATCGTGGTGCCCGGTGATGGCGTGGTGCTGGATATCGGCTCGCGCTTCCCGGCCAGCTCGGTGCTGAACTACCCCATCCAGGTGCAGGGTACCAAGCTTCCTGCCGGTACCACGCTGCCGGTGGAGATGACACTGACCCAAGCCCTGCAGTTGCCCGCAGGCACGGTGCTGTCAGCGGCGGTGACACTGGACAACGGCCAGGTGCACGCGGCCGGAACCGTGCTTGCACAGGCGCTGTCGGTCCCGGCGGGCGCGCGCCTTGCCGCGGGCTTCCAGTTGCGCAGTGCAGCCGACGTCGCCGCACACACCTGGCCGGCCGGGGTGCCGCTGCCCACCGAGCTGCGGCTGGCGGCAAGCACGCCGCTGCCGCGTGGCGCACTGATTCCGTCGATGGCCCTGGTCAAGCTTCCAGGTGGCACGCCGGTGAAGCTGCGCCCTACCGACAGCGATGGGCGGCAGGGACGCAACTGGGCGCTGGCGCAGATGCTGCCCGAGGGCACCACCTCATGGGATCTCTACCTGGTCGCAGGCGCCGACACCGAGTCCGCCGATCCCCGCACGCGCCGATTCGGTGCCAGTGGTGACCTGACGCTGTCCGACACGCATTACGGTGTGATCCGCGATGCGCTGAAGCAGAACAAGTTCGTGCGCGAACGATTGGTGACCGCCGCGGGTGCGCTGCGCGAGAACGTGGATAGCAGCTGGGTCGGCAAGACGGCCAAGGCACTGGCCGAGCACCTGGGCAAGAGCGAGGATGCGCTGTGTGCTGCCGGCGGAAGCTGCGCGAACGCGCCGTATCTGTTCACCAGGCTTGGCGCCGAGGATCTGGCCGGTGACCCCAGTCTCGAGGGCACGCCGATCAAGGACTTTGGTGATCTGCCTTGGGTCGGCATGAGCGAGGAGGAGCTGTGCAATCCACCTGAGGCTGGCTACTGCGTCATGCCGGGTGAGATGCGCGAGGTCACAACGATGGGGCCGCCGCGGCATGGCACACCGTTGTGGAGCGTGCTGCGTACCGGCACCGGTGACCTGCAGCTGGCAGCCGCGCGGGACGTGCAGATGCGTTCGGTGTTCGGCGTGTATACGGCCGGCACGCCCACGTCGCTCGGCAACGGGCACGATGCGCGCTTCCAGACTGCGCGCAGCCCGTTGGGAGCCCGCGACGCGCTGCTGGGCCTTCAGCAGTCGACCGGCGATTATGACGCGGCGCTGGCCGCCTACCAGGCGTGGTACCCCGATCATGGCGGCAACCTGAGCGTGAGCGCGGGCCGCGATGTCACTGGTGCAACCTGGGGCAGCACGTCCGCGTCCGGTGCGACCAGCATCTCGGCCAATACCTTCAGCGGCGCGACCGGCGGCTGGCTGTGGCGGCAGGGCACCGGAACCGCCGCCGGTGTCGAGCCGGTGGCCACCAGCTGGTGGATCAACTTCGGGACCTACGCCGCCTTCAATACCGCCGACATCCGGGAAAGCCCGAGAATGGTCGGCTTCACCGGTCTTGGCACATTGGGAGGTGGCAATCTGGAGGTCGAGGCCGGTCGCCATGGCGGCGTGACAGCGGCCAAGGGTGAAGCACTCGGCGTTCTCGGTGGTACCCGCTACTCGACCGCGATCAATGCGGCAGTCGGGGCCACCGGCCGCGTTGATGATGGCCGCCTGGTGCAGACCGGTGGCGGCGATCTGCGCTTGCGCTTTGCCGGCGCCTTGAATCCGTTGTTGGCAGCGACGTCGATCAACCTGACCGAGAACGACCAGACCCCGCAGCTCAACGGCACACTGGTCAATCTGCGTGGCCATCTTGGCATCGACGCTGCGCGGATTGGTGGCAGCGTCGTGCGCGCCAACGACTATCAGACCATCAGCAGTGGGCTGCGTGCGATGGACCCGTTCCGCGCCAGCACCAGCGCTGCGATGGGCGGTCCGCTGCTGGTGCTGGGCGATGCGGTCGCAGACCTGCAGGCCCGCGGGGACGTTGTCCTTTCCAGTGCCGCAGATGGCGGCCGTGTCCGCCAATACAACGCGTTCGAGGCCCGGGCCGACGATGGTTCGCGGTTGCAGGGTGTTACCGGATTCTCGCTATGGACGCCCTCCACCGCTATCAATCTGTTCTCCGCAGGTGGCGACATCGTGCCTGTGGGGCAGGCGACAACGCAGGAGGAAGCAGATGGCGGACGGGAAGGCGTCGTGGGTGGCGCCCTCTACCGGATCTATCCCTCGCGCCTGAAGGCCATCGCTGCCAGCGGTGACATCAAGCTCTCGCGTTCCGCATCCAGGGAGGTGCTGCTGACTGCCCCGGGAGCCAACAGCACACTGCAGCTGCTGGCGGGCAACTCCATCCTGGCGGCCGCCGATGCACCGATGATCAGCAGCTCGGGAGCGGATGCCCGCCTGCCGTCGCCGTTCGACCCTGCGTTCAACGGTTTTGGTGGCAGTAGCGGCAATCAGCTGCTGCGCAGCAATCTGTCCCAGGATGGCACGATGGCGCCGGCCACCGTCGAGCTCAGCGGCGGTTCGCCCTTGTTCGCGTTCGGGCCGAACCGGCCGATGCTCGGCACGCCGAGAGCCGGCGGCGGGCAGCCGAACCGCTTCTATGCCGGCAGTGGCGACATCATCGGGTTGCGCACCGGCGGTGAATGGACGCTGCGTGAGAGCCCCGGCATGACACGCACCGTCGGCATCTGGTACGACGTTTCGGCACCGGTGCAGCTACGTGCAGGCACCGACATCCTTGGCAGCGCGGTGATGGCGCTCAATACCGGCAGCACGGACATGACCGTGGTGCAGGCCGGGCGTGACATCGTGCACACCAACGTGACCGTGTTCGGCTCGGGGGATGTCGATGTCAGTGCAGGTCGCCAGCTCCGCCAGGAGGACAGCGGCAGCATTGTCTCCCGCGGTGGGCTGATCCAGGGCGACACCCGCCCGGGTGCGAGCATCGCGGTGACCGCCGGCAACCAGCACATCGCGTTCGACGCAGTGCGCGCGCATTACCTCGATCCGTCCAACCTGGCCGATCCGGCGCAGTCGCTGGCGTCGCAACCCGGCAAGGCGGCGAAGATCTACGACAAGGAGTTGAAGCAGTGGTTGCAGCAGCGCTTCGGCCTGGCCGTGGAGGGCGCCGAGGCCCTTGCAGCATTCGACCGCTTGCCGCAGGAACAGCAGCGCATCTTCCTCCGCCAGGTCTACTACGCCGAACTGCGCGAGGGTGGCCGTGAGTACACCGATCAGAACGGTCCGCGCTTCGGCTCCTACCTGCGCGGCCGCGACGCCATTGCAACATTGCTGCCGGACAAGGATGCGCGCGGTGCCACCATCGATCGCAGCGGCGATATCGTGATGTACGGTGGCTCCGGCGTACGCACCGAGGCCGGTGGCAATATCGAGCTGATGGCGCCGGGTGGGCAGATCGTGGCGGGCGTGATCGGCGAGGCACCGCCTGCGAGCGCAGGCCTGGTGACCCAGGGGCAGGGCGATATCCGCCTGTTCAGCCAGGACAGCGTGCTGCTCGGCCTGTCGCGGGTCATGACCACGTTTGGTGGCGACATCCTGGCGTGGTCGGAGCAGGGTGACATCAATGCTGGCCGCGGCTCGCGTACCACCTTGCTGTACACCCCGCCGCGCCGGCTCTACGACAACTGGGGCAATGTGCTGCTGTCGCCGCAGGCGCCGGCAACCGGTGCGGGCTTCGCGACGCTGGACCCGATTCCCGAAGTACCACCGGGCGACGTAGACCTGATCGCGCCGCTGGGCACCATCGATGCGGGCGAAGCAGGTATCCGTGTCTCGGGCAACATCAACCTGGCCGCGCTGCAGGTGCTCAACGCCGCCAACATCCAGGTGCAGGGTGAAAGCAAGGGCCTGCCGGTGCTGGCCACGGTGAACGTCAATGCGCTGGCTTCGGCCAGTGCGGCAGCGAACAGCGCCAGCCAGGCGGCACAGGACGTGATGCGCAAGAGCCAGGACGACGCACGGCGCAACCAGCCGTCGGTGATCAGCGTGCAGATTCTGGGCTTTGGCAGTGGTACCAGCAGCATCGCCCCACCGGCGCGCGGCACGACCGCCAACAACGGCTACGACGCCAACAGCGCGTTCCAGTTCCCGCAGGCGAGCAGGGACGAAGGCACGCAGCGCCGCTAGGCATTGCACGCCCCGGTAGGTGCCGACCTTGGTCGGCACGCATTGCCCGATGCAGCGCATCGGGCTGCAACATCGGGCCAGCCGCCAGGGAACGGTGGCGGCCCCAGCCAGGACGGCACGGAGGGCAGGGAGCGGCCATCAGCGGTGAGGACCACCGACACAGCGCCGCCGGGTGCAGGAGAGCACCCGGCGGCAGGAGGGCAGTAGATCCACGCCCTGCGTGGATGCCCTGGGCACACACCAGAGCAGGTTCGGGGCTGGATCCCCGCCATCACCAGCGCAGGCCCAGCAGTAGATCCACGCCATGCGTGGATGCCCGGGGCACCCACCAGAGCAGGTTCGAGGCTGGATCCCCGCCATCACCAGCGCAGGCCCAGCAGCAGATCCACGCCATGCGTGGATGCCCGGGGCACCCACCAGAGCAGGCTCGGGGCTGGATCCCCGCCATCACCAGCGTAGGCTCAGCAGTAGATCCACGCCATGCGTGGATGGGTTGCCGGGAAAACGCTCTAAAGCTCCAACACGCGCCGGTAACTCAACGGCCCACGGCCATCGCGCAGTCCCAACCGAAGTTCCAGCCCGGTGGCCGGCAACACCTCGCCGTCGCTCGGCAGCACCGCCCATCCTGCACCGGGCTGCCATGCGCGCACATCAAACCGCTGCACGTCACGTGCCACCACGATGCCCTTTGACTGCTCCGGCGCCGGCAACGGGTACCGGTCCGTGGCCGCGCCACTGGCCCGCCACAGCGTGCTGCCCTGGCGCCACCAGCGCACCCGCTGCCAGCGCAACCCATCGCTGCCCACGCTGCGGGTGATCTCCAGCGCGAAGCTGCCATCCGGGTGGCGCTCGCTCACCAGCGAGGGTGGCAGCAAGCGCTGCGGCCTGTTCGCCGGACGCACCGCGCCATTCATCAGGGCATCATCCGCGCGCATCTCGATATCACGCTGAAACTGCTGCAGCACGCGCAGCGCGGTCGTGGTTTCGGCATCGGCCTGGCGCAGGCGCTGGTCGCTGCTGGCTACGCTGTCCAGCGCACGCCAGCAGATCAGTGCCAGTACGCCCATGATGGTGATCGCGATCATCACCTCGATCAGGGTGAAGCCGCGCATCGCGCGCTTCATGGCGCGGCCGTCCACGGCAGCTGCATCCGCGCCAGCGACTGCCGCGGTGCTTCCTCGGCGACCACGCTCAGTTCCAGCTGCGGCTGGCCGTCGCTGCCCGTGCCCAGGTGCTGCAGCACCAGGAAGCGGGCGCGTCCCTGCACACAGCGTTGCCGCGCATCCTGGGGTGCCTGCCCGGCCAAACGAAGCTCCTGCCAGCGGTCCTGCGCGCACATCAGCGCCAGGCGACGGTCGCGCAGCCGGGACTGATCGTCGGTAGCCACCGCCACCGAGCGCATCACCGCCGCCAGCGCAATCGATACGATCGCCAGCGCGATCAGCACTTCGATCAGGGTGAATCCGCGCATGTTCCGCTTCACTGCACGACCTGCAATTGTCCGCTGCCATCATCACGAAGGCGCAGTGTGCGGCCCTCCAGCGACAGCCCCAGCTCCCACGCGGTACCGATCCACTCCGGGCTCAGTTCGATGGCGTTGGCAGGCAGTACCTTGATGCCCGTGGTCTGCCACCGCTGCGGCCGCAACAGGTCGTCGCGCTGTACGGTCACCCATTGGCCACCCTCGCGGCGGCTGAAACGATAGCCGCTGGCGTCGGCTTGCCAGCGGATGCTGCGGCCGTCGATGCGGGCCTCGTCGCGCGCCACCTGCAGGCGCTGCGCCAGCCGCTCGGCTTCCTGCCGCAGCTGACGGCCCGGGTCGAGCAGGCTGCCCAGGCCCAGGCCGATGCCGGCCGTGCAGATGCCGATGATCACCAGCACCACCATCAGTTCGATCAGGGTGAAGCCGCGTGGAATGCGTTGCATCGACATCGCCTCCTGTCCTTGCCGATGGCTGCCAGCGTAAGCGCCGTTGATGAAACAAAAGCGTCAGCGTCGCCTGCTAGCGTGGTGGCACACGAACGTGTCGACGGTGCGGAACATGGATGGCAGGCGCTGGGATCGCAATCGGATGTTGACCCTGCTGGCGGCAACGCTGCTGCTGGCGGTGGCGGCCTGGTGGGGCATGACCCTTTTCGGCCCGATACCCTCGGTGGTCGCCCGTGAGGCGCCGGCGGATGCGCCTGGGCTGCCCGCGTTCGGCCCCGCGGCGAGCCAGCCGCTGGTACGGCTGCTTTCACCCGGTGCGGTGCAGACCGAAGTGGCCGTGCTGGGTGTGATGGCCGGCGACCATGCGCCACTGGCCCTGCTCTCGGTGGATGGCCGCCCGGCGCAGGCCTACGCCCCCGGCCAGCGGTTGGGACCATCCACGGTGTTGGCCGCCATCAGTGCCAGCACGGTGGAGCTGCAGCAGGCCGGACAGTTGCGCAGCCTGCCGGTGCCCGCGCTGCCGCCGGTGCCGACCGACGGCATCGTGCCTGCGGCCTCGCGCGGTGGCGCTCTGTAGCGCCGAGCCCACGCCCGGCTGCTCCTGCGTGGCCCCGCCGATGAGTGCAACGACAGCCGATCCTGGCCCCGGCGCTACAGGTGCTCAGGTTCAGCGTGCCGGGCGCTGCGGCACCACCGAGCGGCCGAAGGCATCGCCCATGCGTTGGCGCGTGCCTTCCAGGTTGTACTGCATCCGCTGGTTGCCGGGCTGCCGCATCAGCCGTTCGGCCTCGGGCAGCGCCGGTGGGTTGGCCGATTTCGCCGCCGGCGCCAGCCTGAGCTGCAGGCATTCCCAGGCCGGAATCCGTTCGCCGTTGACCTGCACTTCAATACACGGCGCAGCGTCTTCCTGCGCTTTTTGTTCGCCGGCCCGCACCGTTGGCAACGCCAGCAGCACGGCGAAGGCAAGGGCAGGGCATCGCCATGCGATCAACGCTCGGTTCATTCCGGATCTCCTGCCACAACAATGGCTCTGCAATACAGACGAAGTACGCGCGCAGTGTCCGCCTGCGCTCGTTCGCAGGCGGTCAAAAGATGACAGTGCTGTCACAAAACTGTTGGCGGTTTTGACGCGACGTGCACGTCCTGTTGGTAGACCCACGCGCCGCTGCATGGCCACTCCTTTCGATACGACGCGATGCATTCGATGACTCCTGTTCCGTGCCGAGCCGTCCGCCCTCTGCTGCGCCTGCATCCGCTGGTGCTGGCCCTGGCGGCGCTGCCGCTGCCATCGTTCGCACAGGACGCAGCGCCCGCGCCCAGCGTGAACATCAACGAGTACATCGTGCGTGGCAACACCGTGCTCGACCCACGCCAGATCGAACGTGCAGTGCAGCCGTTCCTCGGCCCGGGCAGGACCCTGGCCGATGTCGAGAAGGCACGCGATGCGGTCAGCGCGCTCTACCAGCAGGCAGGCTACCAGTCGGTCTATGTCGAGCTGCCCGAACAGCAGGTCAGTGGCGGCGTGGTGCTGCTGAAGGTGCAGCAGACGCCGATCGGCCAGCTGCGCGTGGTCGGCACCCGCCACGAGTCGCCCGAGCGCATTCGCGAGCGGGTGCCGGCACTGGCCGAGGGCAAGGTGCCTGATTTCGACCAGGCACAGAAGGAACTGACCGCGCTCAACGAAGGCGGCCGCCGCCAGGTGATGCCGCTGGTGCGCGAAGGCCAGGTGCCGGGCACGATGGATGTGGACCTGCAGGTGGAAGAGAAGTCGCCGTGGCGGGCCAGCGTGGCGGTCAACAACGACCACAGCGCCGATACCGAAAAGCTGCGCCTGAGCGCCTCGCTGGCCTACGACAACCTGTGGAAGCGCAGCCATAGTGCCAACATCGGCGTGTATCTGGCGCCGGAAGATACCAGGCAGGCCAAGGTGTTCTCGGCCTCGTACATGATGCCGTTCGAAGGCACGCCGTGGAGCCTGGAAGCGTCCGGCTACACGTCCGACAGCCGCGTACTGAACGCCGGTGGCCAGGTGGGTACAGGTACCGGCACCAACGTGATCGGCAACGGTCACTCGATCGGCGTCAAGCTCAACTACCGCCTCGCTGGCAGCAGCCAGTGGTGGCGCCAGCTCAGCCTCGGCGTGGACTTCAAGGACACCGAGGAAGACACCCAGATGGGCAAGGACAGCCTGAAAACGCCGCTGAAGTATGCGCCGATCACCCTGGCGTTCGTGGGTGTGCGCCAGGGCGAGCACGACCAGTTGAGCATCAACACCCAGCTGGTGGCCGGGACCCGTCGCCTGTTCGGCTATGGCAGCGATGCCACCGCGTTCGGCCAGAAGCGTTACTGGGCCGATCCGAGCTTCGTGGCGTTCAAGGCCGACGTGGCCAACACCCACACCTTCGGCAGCGACTGGCAGTGGTATGCGCGCGGCTCGCTGCAGGTGACCGACGCGCCGCTGGTATCGGCCGAGCAGTTCGCCGCCGGTGGCATGTACACCGTGCGTGGCTATCTGTCGGCCGAAGCGATCGGCGATTACGGCGGGCTGGCCAGCCTGGAGTGGCGTACCCCGGCATGGTCGCTGTGGAGCGGCACCGATCTGCGCGTGTACAGCTTTGCCGATGCGGCCTACCTGCGCCTGCGCCAACCGCTGCCCGAACAGCGCGACAAGTACAACCTGGCCTCGGTCGGCCTGGGCGCGCAGCTGCGCCTGGGTGAACACCTGCAGCTGCGGCTGGATTACGCCTGGCCTTATGCCGATGGCCCGGTCACGCGCAAGGACGATCCGCGCCTGCATTTCAACATCAGCACCAGTTACTGACCTTTCCCTTGAGATGCGTTCTCCGGAGACCTTTCGCATGGACCGTTTGCTTTCCCGAATGTTGCTGCTGCTGGCGGCGCTGATCGCGCTGCCCGCCGCTGCAGCCGATACCAACTGGTGGCAGGCCGAATGGAAGTACCGCAAGCCGATCACCGTCGACGCCGGCCCGCAGGGTGCGGGCCTGGCCGGCAATCCCGGCCGCACGCCGCTGCTGCTGCGCCTGCATACCGGCAACTTCGGTTTCGATGGCACCCAGGATGCAGGCAACGACCTGCGTTTCGTGTCGGGTGATGGCCGCACCGTGCTGGCCCACCAGATCGAACAGTTCGATCCCAAGCTGGGCCTGGCCCTGGTCTGGGTGGACGTGCCGGCGGTCAGCGCGGCCGCGCCGCAGACGATCTGGATGTACTACGGCAACGAAAAGGCCCCGGCCAGCGGCAACGGCCAGCAGGTGTTCGATCCGGACTACACGCTGGTCTACCACTTTGCCGAGGCCAATGCGCCGGCACGCGACACCACCGCCTATGGCAACAATGCCGGTGCGGTAGTACCGCCATCGGAAGGCTCGGTGATCGGCCGCGGCGTGCAGCTGGGCGCAGGCCCGCTGCCGCTGCCAGCCAGTGCGTCGCTTGCGCAGGAAGCGGGCGCGCCGCTCACCGTTTCGGCCTGGATCAAGCCGGGCAGCAACACGGCGGCTCAAGCGATCTACGCCCGCCGCGATGGCGCCTCCGAGCTGGTGCTGGGCATCGAGAACCGGGTGCCGTTCGTACAGCTCAATGGCCAGCGCAGCACGCCGGCGCAGCCGATTCCGGAAGGGCAGTGGGCACATGTCGCGATGACGGCGGAGAAGGGCGCGCTGCAGCTGTACCTCAATGGCCGCGTGGTTGCGCAGCTCAGCGGCGAGCTGCCGGCACTGGGCAGCGCCCCGGTGGTGGGTGCCGATGCCCCGGGTGCGGCACAGCCATTGGCCAGTTTCGAAGGGGCACTGGATGAGCTGCGCATCTCGCGGGTTGCACGTCCTGCTGCACTGCTGCTGGCCGATGCCACCGCGCAGGGCGCCGATTCGCGCCTGATCAGCTACGGCGCCGACGAGCAGTCGGCCGGCCAGAGCCACTTTGGTTTCATCCTGAAGGCGATGCCGTTCGATGCCTGGGTGGTGGTGGCCATCCTCGGCCTGATGATGCTGATGTCCTGGGCAATCATGATCGCCAAGAGCCGTCACTTCGGCCGCACCAGCAAGGCCAACGCGGTGTTCACCGCGTCGTTCGGCAAGTTGTCCGGCGTACCGCTGCGCACGCTGTCGGACATGGATCGGCAGGGCAAGGTGCCGACCGCCATGCATGAGGGTTCGCTGTGGCGCATCTACCAGGTGGCCATCGATGAAATGCAGCAGCGCCATCAGCGCGACGGCAGCAGTGGCTACCTGAGCGGGGCCACCATCGCCGCGATCCGCGCCTCGATGGATGCGGTGATGGTGCGCGAACAGGAAGCGATGGCACGGCGCATGAACTGGCTGTCGACTACCATCGAAGGCGCGCCCTACGTGGGGCTGTTCGGTACGGTGATCGGCATCATGCTGGTGTTCGTGGTGGCGGCGATGGCCGGCGCGGTGGACATCAACTCGGTCGCGCCGGGCATGGCCGCCGCGCTGCTGTGTACCGCCGCCGGCCTTGGTGTCGCGATCCCGGCACTGTTCGGCTACAACTGGCTGGGCGCGCGCGCCGATGCGATCGGCGCGGACATGGCGGTGTTCATCGACGAGTTCACCGCGCGCCTGGCCGAAGAGCAGGACGGGCGCAGCCCGGCCTCGGTCCAGGGTTGAGGGGCGCGCCATGGGCCAGAAGGCGAAGTTCGGCATCAAGAAGCGTGAGAAGGGCATCAACGTGACGCCCTTCGTCGACGTGCTGCTGGTGGTGCTGGTGATCTTCATCCTGACCAGCAACGCGTCCATTCCCGGCATCGAGGTCAACCTGCCGAAGGCCAGCAACAGCACGGCGCTGGAGAAGCCGAAGACCAAGGCGATCACCATCGACCCCAGTGGCCAGGTATTCCTGGATGCCTACCCGGTGACGATGGCCGAACTGGAGGACCGCCTGCGGACCGAGCGTGCCACGTCGCCGGATTTTCCGGTGATCGTACGCGGCGATGCGCAGGTGCAGTACGCGCGGGTGGTGGAAGTACTGGATCTGCTGCGACGGCTTGAACTGGCCCAGGTCGGCCTGGTCACCGGCAAGGCTCAGGGCTGAGCCATGGCCGGTCATCAACCTCCCCGGCAGGACCCCGGCATGCGTGGCCGCCCGTTGCTGGTGACCATCGCGCTGGTGCTGGCGGCATTGCTGGTGCTCGGCGTCGCGCTGTGGTGGCTGCTGTTGAAGGACACCGCCAGCACCCGGCGGCCGGTGGTGCAGCCGCCGATGCTGGCGCTGCCACCACCTCCGCCGCCGCCACCGCCACCGCCGGAACAACCACCGGAGCCGGAGACGCCGCCGGAGGAAACGATGCCCGAGCCCGAACCGCTGGATCAGCCAACGCCCGCTGAAGAGCCGACGCCGAGCCCGGACAACGCCGACCCGGTGACGATGAACGCCGACGCGCAGGCCGGCGGTGACAACTTCGGCATCCAGTCCGGCAGTGGCGGTGGATCGTCCGGCGTCGGCCGTGGCGGTGCCGGCAATGCCACCTACGGACGCTACCTCGGCTACCTGATGCAGCAGGCGATCTCACGCGACGACAAGGTCAAGCGCCTGGCGTTCCAGCTGCAGGTGAACGTCTGGCTGGCTACCGATGGCCGCCTGGAGAAGGTCGAGCTGGTGCGTGGCAGCGGCAACGAGGAGGCCGATACGGCCGTGCTCGATGCACTGCGCCGCATCGGCAAGGTTGACCAGGCGCCTCCACCATCACTCGATTTCCCGGCCCGCGTCCTGATCCAGGGCCGGCGTCCCGGGGCCTGATCCCTGACTTCCGTGATTTCCCTTCTTTCGATGAGAACCGTGATGAACGACCACGTCCGCGCACGAATCGACTCCCGCCGCCTGCGGCCGGCCCGACGGGCGCTGCTGTGCTGCGCCGTGCTGCTCAGCCTGGCTGCTCCGGCCGGTGCGATGGCCGCCGAAACCACCATGGTCAAGCTGATCAAGGGCCTGATCGCCAGCGGTGCGTTGAAGCCCGACGACGGCCAGGCCCTGCTGCTGGAGGCCGAAGCCGAGGCGGCGGCCGCACAGCGCACGGCCGCCACGGCGACCGCTGCCAGCACCGGCGGTATCGCGCTGGAGGCAGGCGACGTGCGCGTGCCGTACGTGCCGCAGAGCGTACGCGATGGCATCCGTGACGAAGTCCGCCAGGACGTGATGGCGCAGGCGAAGGCCGAAGGCTGGGCGGCACCCAACGAAGTGGCCGAATGGACCAAGCGCATCAAGGTGAGCGGTGACATGCGCGTGCGCAGCGAGTCGCGCTTCTACTCCGAACGCAACAGCGACATCGAGACCAACTGGGCGTCGATCAACGCCGGCAGCGGCTTCGACACCAACACCAATACCAATCTGCAGCTGCCGCCGCTGCTCAACACCCGCCAGGACCGTCGCAACCTGTGGCGAATCCGCGCGCGACTGGGTATCGAGGCCATGATCGGTGAGCACACCACCGCCGGTGTCCGCCTGGCCAGCGGCAGCAGCAATGGCCCGGTATCCACCACCGAACAGCTCGGTGGTGGCCTGGGCAAGAAGGATCTGTGGCTGGACCAGGCCTGGCTGGCCTACGCCCCGGCAGACTGGGTAACCGTGCGGGGTGGTCGTTTCGGCAATCCGTTCTGGACCAGCGATACGCTGTTCTCCAACGACCTGAACTTCGATGGCCTGGCCGCCAACCTGAAGTACGACATCGATGGCGGTGATGTCGGCCTGTTCGCCAATCTGGCGGTGGCGCCGCTGGAATACACCTCTGACAGTTCACCCAGCCAGAGCCGGGTCAAGACCCCCAACGAGAACAAGTGGTTGTCCGGCGCGCAGGTGGGCGTGAACTGGCGCTTCAACGACGACAACGCACTACGTGCGGCACTGGGCTACTACGATTTCAAGAACATCAGTGGTCGCCTGTCCTCGCCGTGTGCGCTGTATGCCGGCGCGGTAGGCTGCGATACCGATTGGTCACGCCCGGTGTTCATGCAGAAGGGCAACACCCTGATGCTGATCCGCGATATCGCACGCAACCCGCTGGACCCGGCCAACACGCCGACCCCGCAGTACGTCGGCCTGGCCTCGGCGTTCCGTCTTGCGACCTTCAACCTGCGCTGGGACACCCAGCTGGCGCAGGACATCGGCATGCGCCTGGAAGGCGACTTCATCCGCAACCTGGCCTACGACAAGCAGGCGATGTTCGCTCGCGCCAACAACGGCATCGTCAACAACTACGGCGCCGGCGGTACCGCCAGCATCGATACCTTCCGCAGTGGTGATACCGCCTGGATGCTGCAGGCCACCTTCGGCGCCACCGAACTGAAGGAGAAGGGCCAGTGGCAGGCGCTGCTGGGCTACAAGCATATTGAAGCCGATGCGCTGCCCGATGCCTACAACGATCCGAACTTCCACCTGGGTGGCACCAACGCGCGTGGCTACTATGTCGGCGGCGCCTATGCGCTGGATGCGCGCAGCTGGATCAGTGGCAAGTGGATGGCGGCCAAGGAAGTCTCGGGCGCGCCGCTGTCCATCGATGTGTTCCAGCTGGAGTTCAATACCGGTTTCTGATCGGACAACGTGACCGCAGTCACGGCCGGTGTGGCGGGGGCGCAGCAATGCGCCCGTCTAGGGAAGAGGACCACACGTTGCACACAGGAGGAGTGGATGAGCCGTCGCAAGCTGTTCGAGAGTTCCGAGCCCGCCGCGCAGATGCTGGGCATCGGGCCGGCCTACGTGTCGGTGGAGGGCCTGCGCCAGCATCTGGCCGAGTTCCTGCTGTATGCCGGGCGCCCGGTGGTGATCATGCGGGGGCGCAGCGAGGTGGGATACTTCCTGCCGGCACGCTGCTGGCGCCAGCGCGACGATGATCCGCTGGCGGCGGCCGCCGCCGATCAGCTGCTGGATGCGGCCGGTTTCCAGGCCGAGGACATCCAGCAGGTGGAGCAGGAGTTCAACGCCATGCGCCAACGCACCGTGCTGCATTCGCGGCGCTGAACGGCCGCGTTGGAACGGATCGCCGGGCATGGCCCGGCGAACCCCACGATCATGCGACCGGCCCGCGCTCGCTGGTAATCCGTGCACCCTCACGCATCACCAGCGTCACCGGGGTCTTTTCCACCACTTCCAGCAACCGCTGCCACTGCGCATCACTCAGCTCGGCGCTGGCGTGCAGTACGCGGTGCACGTGGAAGCGACCATCGGCATCACGCTCCGAGCGCAGCTCGGCATGGAACTCGCCCAGCTCCCAGCCCTTGCGCTGTGCATACATGCGCAGGGTGATGGCAGTACACGCCGCCAGCGATGCCAGGTACAGGTCGAACGGCGCGAAGCCCTTGCCCTGGCCGCCCAGCGATGCCGGTTCATCGGCGTCCACATCGAAACTGCCATTGCTGATGTGGTGCAGGTAGTTGTCGCCGGTCGAAACAATGCGTGCGTAGGCCATCGAAGTCTCCATCTGTCTATAGCGTCGAGCCATGCTCGACCGCTTCAAAAAAGGCGGCGCGGGCCTCAACCCACGCCGCCACGGTGTCACTGGCTTAGATCGTACTGGAACCGGTTGCCATCGCGGCATCGCTTCCCGCCTGCGCCTTCGCTGCGCATACTCCGCCTCCGGTCGGCCGCCATCATCCCCGTCGTTGCCCGGCCCGGCGTTCTGCACCCGCTCCACCTGACAGGGCCGCTGTCTGTGCCGCGTCAAGGCCCGGCAACGCTTTCATCGGCAGCTCGTCACGCGCCCTTGTAGCCGATTTCGCCACTCTGCAGGCATGGCGGCCATCCGGTGCCGCCGTGGCAGAGGAGTGCGACACGTGGTACAGGCAGGCAACAACGATTCAGGCCTCAAGGGCGTTCGGGTGCTGGTGGCGGAAGATGAATTCGCCATCGCGATGTTTCTGGCCGAATACCTGCAGCTGAAAGGCGCCGAAGTGATAGGCCCGGCCGGCGATCTGGAAGCGTTGGGCCGCCTGCTGGACAGCCACGCGGTGGATGCTGCGCTGCTGGACATCAACCTGGGTGGCGAAAAGGTGTATCCGCTGGCTGATCGGCTGAATGCGGCGGGCACCCCGTTCCTGCTCACCTCCGGCTATGACGACAACCTGCCCAGCCGCTTCGCCGGCGCACCGCGCTGTTCCAAGCCGTACCGCATCGAAGCACTGGCACAGCAGCTGACCCACCTGCTGTCGATCAGGCGCGCGTCGGCCAGTACCGCCTGATCGCTGCATATGACCCGATTGGCAGGTGCTGGTTCGTCCCCACACTCTTCGGCAGCCCCGGATGCGCGCGCCCTGCATGCACGGCGCGACGGCATGGCCGCGCGCATTGCCGGTCACGACTGGTCGCAGACGCCCCTCGGCGCGCGCGAACAATGGCCATCGCACCTGCGCGCAACCGTGGACCTGATGCTGGCCCACGGCTTCCCGATGATCGTGCTGTGGGGCCGGGATCTGGTGCAGCTCTACAACGATGGCTACGCCGAGATCCTGGCAGACAAGCACCCCGGCGGCCTGGGCCAGCCTACGCAGGCCTGCTGGCCCGAGGTCTGGCACATCAACGGGCCGATCTATGATCGGGTCTGGCAGGGCGAAACCCTCAACTTCCAGGACAAGTGCTACCCGCTGGCGCGGCAGGGGCAACTGCAGGATGTGTGGTTCACCATTTCCTACAGCCCGATCCGTGACGGTGCCGGACAGATCAACGGCGTGCTGGTGACGATGTTCGACACCACCGCTGCGCACGTCGCCCAGGCCGCGCGCGAATGCGAGCAGCAGCGGCGCCGGGAAAGCGATCATCGGCTGGAACTGGCCTTCCGGATGCTGCCGGTGGGGTTGTGCATCGCCGATACCGAGGGCCGGGTGCAGCTGTCCAACGACCAGATGCGCAACTACCTGCCGACCGGCCAGGTGCCATCGGCCGACCAGGGCAACCAGCACCGCTGGCAGGGCTGGCACGCCGATGGCAGCCTGATCGAACCACACGACTTCGCCATCGCCCGCGCCCTGCGTGGTGAAACCGTGGTGCCGGGGCTGGAGTTCCAGTTCACCCATGATGACGGGCAGGTGCGCTGGACCCGCATTGCCGCCGCGCCGCTGCGCGATGCCGAAGGTCAAGTCAGTGGCGTGTTCGCTGTTGCCATCGACATCGATGAACTCAAACGCGCCACCGAGCGGCAGTCGGTGCTGCTGGCGGAGCTGCAGCACCGTGTGCGCAACATCATGGCCACCATCCACGCCATCGCCTGGCGCACGCAGGAATCGGTCGGCAGCGTGGATGAGTACGCCGAACGGCTGACCGGCAGGTTGATGTCGTTGGCCCGGACCCAGGCGCTGCTGACCCGTGCCGCCAACGCCGGGGTGTGCCTGCGCGGCATGCTGGACGAGGAAATCGCCGCGCAGGTGCATCTGCCTGGCCAGTACGCCCTGCAGGGCGAAGACCTGTTGCTGCCGCCCAAGGCGGCCGAAGTGCTGTCGCTGGTCATCCATGAGCTGGCGACCAACGCGCTCAATCATGGCCGCCTGGCCCAGGGCGAAGGGCAGATCGAGGTGCACTGGGCCATCAGCCAGGAAAGCGCACAGCCGTGGTTGGCACTGCACTGGTGCGAGCGGCACGCGCCTGTGGCCGACTGGGTGCCGCCGCAACGTCGCGGCATGGGCTGTTCGCTGATCGAAAAGCGTGTGCCCTACGAGCTGGCAGGCACCGGGCAGCTGCAGTTCCGCGCTGAAGGGGTGGACGCACACATCCGCTTCCCGTTGCGCGAGCGCGACAGCCTGCTGCAGACCGACGCGCCTTCAGCCATTGCCCAGGCGTCCTGACCCCGCGGCGGCTGCGCAACGGCAGCCGGTGCGGTTTCGTATGCGATGATCGCTGCCGGACAGTCGGCAATCAGGGTGTAACAGATGCACCAACGGAAGCGAGCACGGGCTCTGGGCCTGCAGGCGCTGGGGATGATGGTGACGCTGGCGGCCGCGCCGATGGCGTGGGCCGCAGCGCCGCCTGGGGACGCGCCAGAGGATGAAGCGAAGGCGGAAGCGATCACCTACGACAAGGCGCGGCGCACCGCAGAGGCATCACTGCGGCTGCACCCGGGTACGGACAGCCAGTTCGACTACCGCCCGCTGTGGGCTGGCAACGCGGACCTGGATGGCGATGGCCGCCCGGAAATCCTTTACCTGTACACCGCCACCCAGAGTGGTCCGGCGCAGCAGCTCAACGAACTGGTGGTGATGACGGCGCTGGCCGAGGGCGATCCGCGTGGGCAGTCGCCGTCGCCCGGCAAGACCGCCTATGACGACGAAACCTACGCGATGATCCGCGCGTCGGGCTACGCCAATGATGCCAGCGTGCACATTCCCGGTGAAATGGAAACGGTCAGCATGGAAGGCGACCGCATCCGCGTGACCTTCAACAGCAGCCGCAGTTCAAAACTGTGCGTGCGCGGCAAGGCGGCCTGCCCGCCGGAAGGAAAGCACACCTGGGTGTACCGCTGGACGCCGGGCAAGCTGGCCCGCGCCGACTGATCGCACCTCGGCAGCGCCGGGCCATGCCCGGCGGCTCACGCCAGTCACCCGACAAGGACATCATCATGCAAGGATATGCAGCTTCCCACACCTTCCTGCTGTCTGCCGCGTTCGCACTTTCCGCATTGTTCGGCTGCCTGCCGGCGATGGCTGCGAAAAAGATCGCACCCCCCAGTCTGGTGCAGGCCTATGACGCGGCCCAGGCCTCACTGCGCTGGATTCCCGGTGATGACATCCAGCACAGTTTCCATCCGGTATGGACCGCCGTTGCCGATCTCGATGGCGACGGGCGTTCCGAAGTGATCTACCTGTACAGCGCCACCTACACCGGTGGCTCCTTCCCACAGAGCAACGCGGTCATGGTGATGACGGCACTGAAGGAAAATGACCCGCGTGGCCAGGTCAACCCGAAAAGCCTGGCCCGGACCGATGCCGAAATCTTCGCGGCAATCCGCCAATCAGGTTATGCCGATGATGCCGGCGAGCAGATTCCCGGCGCAGTACGCTCGATCAGGATCGAGGGCAGCCACATCGTGGTTGCGTTCAATGTAGTAGCCGGCGCCAGAACCTGCGAAGTGGTGGGTTTCAAACACATCTGTCCGCCCGATGGGGACTATGTGTGGAGGTTGCGCTGGTCGCCCGGCGCGTTGACCCGCGTGGATTGACGCTCCCCGAATACGGCAGCGCCGGGCCAACGCCCGGCGCCACCGCACTCACTCAGGCCCGGGTTACCTGTTCCGGCTCACCGGCTTCCGGCAACGGCGGCAGGGTGCGGTCCACGGTCACCGGGCCATCGCCCTTCAGCAGCGCGGCCGCTTCCTTGTTGCAGCCCACTGCCGGCGGCGAACCACGCAGCGGCATGCCCGCGGTTTCCTTCACGAACATCATCGTGATCAGGCCGATCACCGCGGCCACCATCAGGTAGTAGGCGGGCACCAGCGGATCGCCGGTGCGCTCCACCAGCCAGGCGGTAACCAGTGGCGTGGTGCCACCAAACAACGACACCGACACATTGAACGCGATCGACAGCGCGCTGTAGCGCACCGGCGTATAGAACAGCGCCGGCAGGGTAGAGGGCATCGAGCTGGTGAAGCACACCAGCGCCAGGCCCAGCAGCATCAGGCCAAGGAAGATCAGCCAGTCATTGCCGCTGCCCACCAGCAGCAGGCTCGGCACCGCCAGCACCAGCAGCGCGATACATGCGCCGATGATCATCGGCCGCCGGCCCAGCTTGTCACTGAACAGCCCGCCGACGATGTTCAACGGCATCATCACCAGCATCACGATGATGATCAGCAGCAGGCCCTTGCTCTCCGCATAGCCCATGGTCACGCTCAGGTAGCTGGGCATGTAGGTCAGCAGCATGTAGTCGGTCACGTTGAACACCAGCACCAGGCCCATGCACACGATCAGCTGGCGGCCATGCACGCGCAGCAGCTCGCCCAGCCCCGGTCGCTCGTGGTCACGCTTTTCTGCTTCCTCGGCATAGGCACGGAAGGCCGGGGTTTCTTCCAGCTTCATGCGCATGTACAGGCCGAGCAGGCCCAGCGGGCCGGCCACCAGGAACGGAATGCGCCAGCCCCAGTCCAGCATCTGCGCGCTGCTCAGCAGCATGTGCAGTGCCGTGACCGTGCCGGCGCCGGCGATATAGCCGCCCAGCGTGCCGAACTCCAGCCAACTGCCCATCAGGCCGCGATTGCGGTCGGTGGAATATTCAGCGATGAAGGTGGCCGCGCCACCGTATTCGCCGCCGGTGGAAAAGCCCTGCACGATGCGTGCGAGCAGCAGCAATACCGGCGCCCAGATGCCGATGCGCTCGTAGGAGGGAATCAGGCCGATGGCAAAGGTGCCCATCGCCATCATGATCATGGTGAAGGCCAGTACCTTCTGGCGCCCGTAGCGGTCGCCCAGCGGGCCGAACACCATGCCGCCCAGCGGGCGTACCAGGAACGCCACGGTGAAGGTGGCGAACGCGGCGATTACCTGCGCGGTGGGGTTGCTGGACGGAAAGAAGACCTGGCCGATGGTGACGGCCAGATAGCCGTACACGCCGAAGTCGAACCATTCCATCGCATTGCCCAGTGCAGCGGCGCCGACGGCGCGCTTGAGCATGGGCTTGTCGACGACGGTGATCTCATCGACCTTCAGGTGGCGGCGGCGTTTGAACCAGCCGAAATGGGCATGGGCATCGGAGTTGTCCTGCATGGGGACTCCCTTGGAAGAATGGAATGTGGGGGATGGGCGGTGCGAAATGTCCCGAAAGTCGGAAACGGCGATGCTGGCGCAACAGGCGCAGGGACATCGGAGTGAGTGCCCGCAAGCGGGCAGAGAGGGCGTGTGCAGGCAGCTGCCGCGCACGCGACAAGCATGGCCCGCCGCAGAAGCAGCGGACAATCGGACAGGGCCGATCAGTGTCAGCGCAGGAATGAACGCAACGCGCTGGAATCAGCGGCGGGGCAGGGCCCGCAGGCGTTATCCGCCGGGATCCAGCGCGAGGCGATGGAACGGCGAGGGGGAAGCGATGATGGAAAGCGAAGCGCCTGTCGGCAGTGCTTCCCGCATGCCCGCAACGGCGGCAGGCATGCAGTGGGTCGTGTCGATCATCTGTTCATGATAACGGTTACGGTGTGAGCATGCAGAGAAACACGCCTGTGCGAACGCTGCGTTCCAGATCGCCTGTTCATGCAGGTACGGTGGTTACGCGGAATGAACGGGTTGTGCTCGTTGCACTCACACGGCAACTTCTACCGTGGTTGCGAACCAACGCAAGGAGTAACGCATGACCCGTCGCATTCCCGAAGGCACCCTGGTTGTTGTCGCCGATGGTGGCTCAGCACGCGTGTTCACCAACGTTGGCAGCGAGCAGAAGCTGAGCTTGAAACAGGAGGGCGAACTGCGCCTGCAGGACATCAGTGAACAGGGCGTTTCCGGGCAGGGGCCGGCCGGTGCGGTGCCCAAGGACATGTCCATCTCCCAGCTCAACGAGGCGACGTTCGCCAAGCAGGTGGCCGAGCAGCTCAATGAAGACGCGCTCAAGAACCGCTATGCGCACCTTGTGCTGATCGCCGATCCGACCACGCTGGGCCGCATTCGTCCGCTGCTGCACAAGGAAACCCAGTCGCGGCTGCTGGCCGATATCGCCAAGGACCTGACCAACGCACCGCTGGAAGACATCCAGCGAGCACTGGCGGCGTAGCGCGCATGCCGTTCATGCGTGACCACGTTGCAGCAGAGCCGGCCCGCGCGCAGGTTGACGCGCAGGCCGGCTGGCTGCTGCTGGAATTCGGTGCGCCGTGGTGCGGCCATTGCCAGGCCGCCCAGCCGGCATTGCAGGCGTTCGTGGACGCGCACGAACTGCCGCATTGGAAGATCGAGGATGGCAAGGGCAAGCCGCTGGGCCGCTCGTTCCAGGTGAAGCTCTGGCCCACCGTCATCCTGTTGCGTGACGGCACGGAAGTGGCGCGCGTGGTGCGCCCGGTGGACGCCGCCGATCTGGCAACGCTGCAGAGCGCGCTGCCGGATTGATCACATTCTTCTTTCTGTAGAGCCGGGCCATGCCCGGCTGATTGCTGCCAAGCCATGCGCGACTGGGCTGCAGGATTCAATGCAGCGTCACCCGCACGTATTGCCCACGCAGCTCATGCAACAGCCGCCGCCCATGCTGGCTCAACGCCATCATTGCCACGCTGATCTTCTGCACGCTGTATCCCGGGCGAAGATGCGCCTGCGGGTCGGCCGGCTCGTTCTCGCCGATCATCATCGCCATGCCCTCGGCGGTGTTCAGGGCGTGCTCGATGCGGAAGAACAGCGATTCCACTTCCGGGGTCAGGACGGGGGATTCGTGTGACATGCGATGGCTCCTTGAAGGACATGGCCACCTGTAGGGTGGCGGGCGGTGCGGGGTTGGAACTCCGGCTGAACTACTGGAAACGCCGTTGGGCCATGCGGCCGCCGCGCACCGCCCGCCGTAGTCACGGCAAGCAGCTCCAGTAATTCATTTCCGGGGTTCCAATCCCGGCAGCGGTCGTCCCGCTGCGTGGCCATCCTGCGCACGTCACAGTCTCGATTTCCACACGACGTCTCTGTTGCAGCGCTCGTCTGCTGGCCGCCGGCGGGGGCTGTGGTGGTTCGATCTCACCTGAGTGTCTCCAATCGCGATATGTGACGTCATCAACGGCCCTTCCGATGTCGCCAACGGTTCCAAAAGGATCGCAAGCGGGCTCTGCGGTTTCCATACAACTGCTTGCACTTCTGCCAGGCCGTATACGTCAGGGGACATGCCTTGGGCGGCACGCTCGCAGCCCCGGGCGGGCCGTGCCGGGATGCGGTATAACGGCGGGGCCGGCGCCGGGGAAGGCGTCGGAATCGAACCCGCAGGACCGTTGTCTGCCGTTGCAACTGCATCGATGGGCGGCTTGCCGCGCCCATCTGTCGATCATTGGACGAACAGGGGGTAACGATGAACAGGTTTCTGATCAACATGGTGATGCTTGCCGCGACGCTCGTGGTCAGCACCGCACACGCCGCCAACGTGGTGTACCCGGACGAGCAGAGGGAGCAGGCACCCGATGCCATTTTCCTCGACCGCGCCGGCGATCTGTATCCGCCGTTCGGCGTGCCGGTTGATACCGCAGCGATGCTGACCCTCGACCCGGACGTGGGTGCCGTAGCGCCACTGGAAGTGGTGACGCTCCGTGGCATGTACCGATGGCAGGCCAGTACCGGCAAGCCCGGATGGAAGAAGCTGCTTACGCATGCGCAGGTTGAAGGCAGCAGCGATTTCGACCGTGATTGGGAGGCGGTGCAGGACGCGCTGCGAAGGACGGTAGTGAAGCAGTTGAATGCACAGAAGGGCGCGGACGTACTGTTGGTGGTGCACGGGTTCAACAACGATTTCCCCAAGGCCAACGCTTGGCTGGCGCCTTTCGAAAAGGCGGTATTGGCGGACTACCCGCAGGTACGCAGCACCCGCGTGTATTGGGATGGTCTGCTGGGAAACGACGCCGGCATCGGCATCTGGGGCGAGGCCCAGTACAACGGCCCGCGCGTCGGGCAACAGCTGCGCCGTGTGCTGAATCAGCTGGATGCAGACCTGCGGGTGAGGATATTCACCCACAGCTCCGGGGCCTACGTGGTGACCAACGCACTTGGCGATGGCAGTCACAGCTATCGCGGCTTCGAGGGATCTCCGCAGTTGAAGGAGCGCGCGGGGGCGCTTGATGGCGCCTATGCCGTACCCAGGAACATTGTTGACCTGCGGGTCGCCATGTTGATTCCGGCGCAGCCACTGAGCGCCTTCGACGGTTTTGCTAAGGGCGCGAAAGGCGCTGTGCCGGCACGCTTGATCCTCGGCACCAGTCCGCGTGACAGCGCGACCACCAAGCTGGGCGTGTCATGCGCCATCGGCGGGAACACCTGCATGGCCGTGCGCACCGCCGAAGCATTTCAATGGTCGCGCAAGGCCCTCGCACCTCAGGCCGGGCAACTGATGGTGATCGGCTTCCCGGTGCCGGCAAAAGGCCACCACGAGCACGGCGTGGAGTGGTACATGAAGGACCAGGAGCAATGGCAGGCACTGCTCGGCCAGTTGTTGGGCGATGCCAATGGATGCCCGGTGATCGGCAAGACCTGGTGCCAGGCCAGTGATGGAAAGGAGCTGGCAGCCCGCTGATGATTCGGCCCGCTCTGTCGCCGCATCCTTCGCTCGGCAGGGCGGGTCGTCATGCATGACCGCAGCGCAGCATGCGACACCGCCAGCCCGGTGCTAGCATTCGACCACCACCTGAATCGATCCAAATGCCGATGCCCACGCTGGAACGTCGTCTCCTGATCGCTGTCGCCGCCACCGCGATGTTCGCCTCCGGCCTGGCCTCGGCCGCTCCTGCCAAGACCGCCGCCGATGCGGCCTACGCCTCGGTCGATCCGTTCATCGGCACCGGTGGCGAGGGCCACACCTATCCCGGTGCAACGGTGCCGTTCGGCATGGTCCAGCTCAGCCCGGATACGCGCATCCAGCCGCGTGAGAAGGCCTATGGCTGGGCCGCCGGCTACCGCTACGACGACAGCAGCATCGTCGGTTTCTCGCATACGCATTTTTCCGGCACCGGCCATTCCGATCTGGGCGACATCCTGGTCATGCCATTCACCGGCAACCCGGGGCTGGAACGTGGCGATCCGGACAAGCCACGCAGCGGTTACGCCTCGCGTTTCCGCCACGATGATGAAAAGGCCGAGCCCGGTTACTACGCTGTCACCCTGGACGACTACAAGGTGCGCGCCGAGCTGACCACCAGCGCCCGCGTGGGCGTGCACCGCTACGCGTTCCCCCGCGGGGCCGAGGCCAAAGTGCTGCTGGACATGCGCACCAGCATGTACGACTACCCGGGCAAGATCCTGTGGTCGCGGGTGCGCGTGCGCAACGATGGCACCGTCACCGGCTTCCGCGAAACGCGTGGCTGGGCGCCAGGCCGCCAGGTGTTCTTCGCCATGCGTTTCTCGCGGCCGCTGGCTGGCCACGAGCTGCACAGCACCGAGAAGGACATCGCCTACAAGGGGTTCCCGCCGCCGGGCGAGAAGGATCCGGCGCAGCGCGCCCAGATCGAAGGCAAGCAGCTGGTCGGCACCTTCAACTTCGGCAAGCTGGACGCGCCGCTGGTGGTGAAGGTGGCCATTTCTCCGGTCAGTGAGGCCGGCGCCATCGCCAACCTCGACGCGGAGGTGGCCGATTTCGATTTCGACCGCGTGCGTGCACAGGCCAGGCAGCAATGGAGGCAGGCGCTGTCGGTGCTGGATATCGAGGCCCCCGAGCACGCCCGCCGCAGCGCCTACACCGCGCTGTACCACACCCTGTTGGGGCCGACGCTGTTCATGGATGCCGACGGCCAGTACCGCGGCTCGGACAACGCGGTGCACCAGGCCAAGGGCTACACCAACTATTCCACGTTCTCGCTGTGGGATACCTACCGTGCGCTGCACCCGCTGCTGACCCTGGTGCAGCCGGAGCAGCGCAACAGCGATTTCGTCAATTCGATGCTGGCCCATCACGAGCACAGCCCCTACGGCATGCTGCCGGTGTGGTCGTTCCACGGCCTGGAAGACTGGTGCATGATCGGCTACCACGCGGTGCCGGTCATCGCCGATGCCTACGTCAAGGGCATCCGCGGTTTCGATGCCGACAAGGCGCTGAAGGCCATGGTGGAGACTGCCAACTACGGTCCCTACGATGGCATCGCCCAGTATCGCGAGCTCGGCTACGTGCCGATCGACGAGGAAGGCGAGGCGGCCAGCAAGACGCTGGAATACGCCTTCGACGACTGGACCATTGCGCGCATGGCGCAGGCGATGGGCAGGACCGAGGTGGCCGCGACCTTCGACAAGCGTGCCGGCAACTGGCGCAACGCCTTCGACAAGGACACCGGCTTCATGCGCGCGCGCAAGCGCGATGGCAGTTTCCGCACGCCGTTCGATCCCAGCGCCAGCGGCTACGGCACCGACTACACCGAAGGCAACGCGTGGCAGTACTCGTGGTACGTGCCGCAGGATGTGGCCGGCCTGGCCGCAGTGCATGGTGGCAGCGACAAGCTGCTGGCGCGCCTGGATGAAGTGTTCAATGCCAAGGTCGACCCGTCCATCTTCGAGCACATGGAAGACATCACCGGCCTGATCGGCTGGTATGCGCACGGCAACGAGCCCAGTCATCACGTGGCCTACCTGTATTCGTATGCCGGGCAGCCGTGGCGCACCCAGGCCCGGCTGAAGCAGATCATGGACACCCAGTACGCCGACCGTCCCGATGGCCTGGCCGGCAACGATGACGTCGGCCAGATGTCGGCGTGGTACGTGTTCACCGCGCTGGGCTTCTATCCGGTGGCGCCGGGCTCGGGCGAGTACATCCTGGGCCGTCCGTTCCTGCCGAGGACCGCGATGCGCCTGCCCAACGGCAAGACCTTCACCATCGTGGCCGACGGATTGGACGACAGGCATACCTACGTGGGCAGCGTGAGCTTGAACGGCAAGCCGTTGCAGCGCACGTTCCTGCGCCATGACGAGATCCTGGCCGGCGGCGAACTGCGCTTCACTATGCAGGCCGAGCCGAACAAGGACTGGCCGGGGCAGGGCGCGCAGGCCCCGTATTCGATGTCGCGGTAACACCTACGGTAACGCCGGGCCATGCCCGGCGGCTGATGGACGGCGCCCACCAAGGTGGGCGACTACCGTTGGCATGTTGACCTACACCATCCCACCATTGGCCCGCAGCACCTGGCCATTGATCCAGCCGCCATCGGCACCGGCCAGGAACGCCACCGCGCCGGCGATGTCTTCCGGCGTACCCAGCCGCTCCAGCGGATTCATCTTCGCCAGCCGATCGATCAGTTCCGGCGACTTCCCGTCCAGGAACAGATCGGTGGCGGTGGGCCCCGGGGCGACTGCATTGACCGTGATGCCGCGCCCGCGCAGTTCCTTGCTGAGGATCGCGCCCATCGTCTCCACCGCTGCCTTGCTGGCGGCATACACGCTGTAGTTTTCCAGCTTGATGCCGACCACGCTGGTGGACAGGGTGACGATGCGGCCGCCGTCGCGCAGGCGCCTGGCGCTTTCGCGCAGCACATGGAATGCGCCTTTGAGGTTGATGTCGATCACCCGCTGGAACAGCGCGTCATCGCTGTCGGCCAGCGCGGCCAGCTGCAGCACGCCGGCGCTGTTGACCACCACGTCGATGCCACCGAAGCGGGCGTCGATGGCGTCGAACAGCATGCGCAGCGCCTGCGGATCGGCCACGTCGGCCTGCAGGGCGATCGCCTGGCCACCACTGGCAGTGAGTTCGGCGGCCAGCGCCTCGGCGTCATCGCGGCGGCCGGCGTAGTTGATCACCACGGCGTGACCGTCGGCCGCCAGCCGTCGTGAAATGGCGGCGCCGATGCCGCGCGAGCCACCCGTGACCAGGGCGATGCGTTGGGGGGCGGGAGTGGTCATGATCGGTTCCGGTGGCGCGCCGGGGTGGCGTGGGAGCAGGATCGTCGATTCGCAGGTCCGGATAATCATGGATAATCCGCCAACATCATCCGGATCACCGAACAATGGACCGATTCACCGCTATGCGCGCGTTCGTCCGCATCGTCGAGCGCCGCAGCTTCACCCGTGCCTCGGAAGACCTGGGCCTGCCGCGGGCCACGGTGACTGATGCCATCAAGGCGCTGGAGCAACGGCTGGGTGTGCGCCTGCTGCACCGGACCACCCGTCTGGTGGTGCCGACCCTGGAGGGCGAGGCGTTCTACGGGCGCTGCCTGCGCCTGATCGCCGACCTGGACGACGCCGAGGCCGCGTTCCGTGACGCGCCGCCGCGCGGGCCGCTGCGCATCGAGGTGCACGGCACGCTGGGTCGCCTGCTGCTGTTTCCGCACCTGCCCGGGTTCCTGCAGCGCTATCCGGAAGTGGAACTGGAGATCAGCGAGGGCGACCGCTATGTGGACCTGCTGCGCGAAGGCGTGGATGCCGCGCTGCGGGTCGGCACCCTGGCCGACAGTGATCTGGCTGCGCGACGCCTGGCGATGCTGCCCGAAGTGACGGTCGCCGCGCCGGCGTATGTGCAGCTACACGGGCAGCCGGACAGCATCGAGGCGCTGCAGCACGGCCACCAGATGATCGGCTACCGCTCCAGTGCGACCGGGCAGGTCATCCCGCTTGAGTTCCAGCAGGGTGCGCAGGTGCGCCATGTCGTGTTGCCGACGCGCCTGCGCGTGTCCGGCGCCGATGCGTTTCTCGGCGCCGCACTGGCCGGGCTGGGCATCATCCAGGCGCCGCGCTACCGGATGGACCCTTACATCGCCGCAGGCGGACTGCTTGAACTGTTGCCAGGCACACCGCCCACGCCCAGCCCGTTGAGCCTGGTCTACCCGCGCAACCGCACGCCGTCGCCGCGGCTGCGGGTGTTCATCGACTGGGTAGCCGAGGTATTCGACGCCCACCGGTAGCGCCGGACCATCCCCGGGGTTTTCCGCGCACCTGCCTCAGCGCCGCAGCCGCAGCACCTGGCGGTTGCGCAGATGTGCGATTGCCAGCAACAGGCCTCCGCTGGTGGTTGCAACGGCGTGCCAGAGCAGTGATTCCCGCAGCGGGGCATGGATCGAAGCGCCCAGCAGCAGCGCCGCACCGGCCATCGCCAGGTGTTGCGGAAGCCGCTGCCGGTGCCGTTTCCTGCCGGCGGTGGTGCTGGTGATCGCCACCGCAGAGGCGAGCAGCGCGAACAGCCATTCCCAGCGTGACATCAGCAGCAGCGTGGTCATCAGCCCATGCGCGGGATGCCGGAACGAACGCAGCGCCATCATCGCCGCCGGCAGCACATCCAGCAGCAGGGGCAGGGCAACGCAATGCGCGGCACAGGCCAGCGACAGCCAGGCACCTGCCAGGTCGACACGGGGATGCCAGCGTGCCGAAGCTGGCGGCTGGGCGGGGGCCCTTGCGGGCGAGGTCGGGATGTGGTCCATAATGTTACATAGTAACAATTAAGGGTCGTCCCGATGAAACCTTCTGCCATCCTGCTGCTGCTGTCGGCCGTGCCGGCTGCCCATGCCCACGACGTACGCCATCACGATGCACACGTGCACGGCCAGGCCACCGTCGATGTGGCCGTGGATAACGGAATCGTTGAACTGGCCCTGCGCGCGCCGGGGATCGGCATCCTCGACTTCGAGCGGCCACCGGCAAACGACAGCGAACAGGCCGCGCTGCAGCGTGCACGCGCCATCCTGAAAGGCGGCGCCTGGGTCTCGTTGCCCACCGCTGCGCAGTGCCGACTGCAGAACGCCGTGGCCAGCGCCGATGGCTTTGCGGCCACCGCCACCACGGCCACCGCGGCCAACGCAGAGCCGAATCCGCATGCCCATGCCGGTTTCACGGCGGCGTTGCACTACCGTTGTGCCAACCCGGCGGCATTGCGGGCGCTGGTGATTCCGCTGCCGACACTGTTCCCGGGCCTGCATGAGGTGATCGTCAACACCGCTGCCGCCAGCGGGCAAGGCCGCAGCGTGGTCACCGCCGACAACCTGCGGATTCCGCTGGCGCCATGAACGAGGCAGCCATCATCGACCTGCAGGACGTGCGGTTCGGCTATGCGCGAAGCGCGGTGCTGGACGTGCCGCAGCTGCAGATCGGTACAGGCCGCAGCGTGCTGCTGCGCGGTGCCAGCGGTTCGGGCAAGAGCACGCTGCTGGGCCTGCTGGCCGGCATCCTGCTGCCTGCCAGCGGCAGCATCCGCATTGCCGGCCATGCGGTGGATACGCTGGGCGCGGCCGCGCGCGATCGCTTCCGTGCCGATCAGCTGGGTGTGATCTTCCAGCAGTTCAACCTGCTGCCGTTCCTGAGCGTGCGCGACAACATCGCGTTGGGCGTGCGTTTCTCGCCGTTGCGCAGGGCACGCATCGAGGGGGGCGTGGATGCGGAGATCGCGCGCCTGCTGCAGGCGCTGCAACTGGACAGCGGGCTGATGCGGCGCGCTGCAGGCACGCTCAGCGTTGGGCAGCAACAGCGCGTTGCCGCGGCCCGGGCGCTGATCGGCCGGCCGGCGGTGCTGCTGGCCGATGAACCGACCTCCGCGCTGGACCCTGAAGCGGCCAGCGCCTTCCTGCAGTTGATGCATGCACAGTGCCGCGCCGCCGGCACCACCGCGCTGGTGGTCAGCCACGATGATCGCCTGCAGCCGCTGTTCGACCAGGTGCTGTCGCTGGACGCGCTCAACCGCAGCGGAGGCGCAGATGCTTGAGTTGGCCTGGGCCAGCCTGCGCAGCCGCGCCCTGAGCGTGAGCCTGACTGTGCTGGTCATCAGCCTGAGCGTGATCCTGCTGCTGGGCGTGGAGCGTGTGCGCGCGCAGGCCCACGAGGGTTTTGCCAGCACCGTATCGGGCACCGATCTGATCGTGGGCGCACGCTCCGGGCCGGTCAACCTGCTGCTGTACTCGGTGTTCCATATCGGCGACCCGACCAACAACGTGTCCTGGCAGTCCTACCAGCAACTGTCGGCGCTGCCACAGGTGAAGTGGGCGGTGCCGTTGTCACTGGGCGATTCCTGGCGCGGCTACCGGGTGATCGGCACCACCGCCGGCTACTTCCAGCACTACCGGCATGGTGCCGGTCATGCCCTGGCATTCGCACAGGGCGCCGCGTTCGACGACCTGTACGACGCGGTGGTCGGGGCCGACGTGGCGCAGGCGGCGAAGGTCGGAATGGGCGCGGAGATCGTGCTGGCCCACGGCACCGGCGCAGTGACGCTGGCGCGGCATGCCGACAAGCCGTTCCGGGTGGTCGGCATCCTGCAGCGCACCGGCACGCCGGTCGATTCATCGGTGCTGGTATCGCTGCCGGCGATCGAGGCGATCCATGTCGACTGGCGTTCCGGCGTGCAGCTTCGCGGCCAGCACGTCAGCGCCGACCAGGCGCGCCAGCTCGACCTGACGCCGACCAGCATCACCGCGTTCATGCTCGGACTGAATTCGCGCATCGCCACGTTCGGTGTGCAGCGCACGATCAACGACTACCCGGACGAAGCGCTGCAGGCGATCCTGCCCGGGGTGACCCTGCAGCAGCTGTGGCAGTCACTGGGTACTGCCGAACGTGCACTGCAGCTGATCAGTGCAATGGTGGTGCTGCTGGGCATGGTGTCATTGATGGCGCTGCTGGTGTCTACCCTGCAGGAGCGCCGCCGGGAGATGGCGGTGCTGCGTGCGACAGGTGCGCGCCCGGCCTATGTCGCCTGCCTGCTGGTGGTTGAAGCAGTGGCCACCGCAGCGGTGGCCTGTGTGCTGGCGCTGGCGGTGCTGAGCCTGGCCAGCATGGCAGGGCGCGGCTGGGCGCTGGCCACGTTCGGATTGTCGATCACCCATGTGTGGCCCGATGCGCGCGAACTTGCGTGGGTGGGGGCCGTGCTGCTGGTGAGCGCGCTGGCCGGGCTGCTGCCCGCGCTGCTGGCGTACAGGCGAACGCTGGCCGACGGCCTGGCACCGGCAGCATGAGCAGGCGCATGCTGCCGGGGTTGATCGGAGTGCTGATGCTTGCGGCCTGCACGCGGCCGACAGACACCGGCGTGCAGGCACTGCCGCCATCGCCGGTCCACGACGCTGCAGATGCGGAACGTGCGCCGGAACAGGAGCTGGACTGGCTGCAGATGCTGCCTGGCGACGAACTGGCCGCGCTCGAGCGGGGCGACGGTCCGCAGGTGCAGCACAGCGGTGAACGGCGCATGGCCCAGTTCGGCACCTTCCGTACGGTGGATGCGGTGCTGGGGCGTGCGGTCCGCCTGCCGGGCTACGTCGTGCCGCTGGCCAACGCGCCGGACGGGCAACTGATCGAGTTCCTGTTCGTGCCGTACTACGGTGCGTGCATCCACGTGCCACCGCCGCCGCCGAACCAGATCGTGCACGTACGGCTGCCTCGGCCGATTGCCATGCCGGACATGTACGCACCATTCTTCCTTGCCGGTGTGCTGCGTGCCGAACGGGTGGACGATGCTCTGGCCGGTTCGGCCTACACCATGGGTGACGCAACGTTGAGGCCCTATGAACCCTAGCGTGCTCGTTTCCGCCTGCGCATTGCTGTGCGCGCTGCTGGCCGGCTGTGGCAGGGCCGGGGTGGACACGGCATCGCAACGGGCAGGCGGTGCATCGGTTGGGCCGTCATCGTCGGCCGCCGATGCGCCGCTCACCCGCTGGGATGCGCTGATGCCCGAGGCTGACAGTTTCCAGCGTGCGCCGCCGCAGATCGGCGTGTCACGCGGCAGCGGCATGGGCAGCGTCGGCGGCCTGATGGACGACAGCGGCTCCGGTTCGCTGCCGGGCCAAGCGATCGATCATTCCAGCCCGCTGCGTGCGCAGCAGTTCGGCTCAGCAGCGGTGGTCGAGGCGGTTGACGGCCGGGTGGTGGACCTGGATGGCTACGTGGTGCCGCTGGGCATCAACGATGCCGGGCAGGTGGACGAGGCATTGTTCGTGCCGTTCTACGGTGCGTGCATCCATGTGCCACCGCCACCGCCGAACCAGATCATCCACCTGACCCTGACTGCGCCGATCACGCTGGGTGCGCTGTGGGACCCGTATCGGCTGTCCGGGCGCCTGCGCATAAAGCACTTCGAGGCGGATATCGCCAGCGCCTCCTACGACGCGGCAGCGGCGACGCTGACCGTGATCTCCCGTTGATGCGCCATCGCGCGCGCCTTGCAACGGTGTTGATCCTGCTGTTGGCGGCAGGTGCGGTGGCCGTGGTGTGGCAGCGCGACCGCGCGCCTTCGCGGCCCGCGGTGCCGTTCCCCGCGCCGGGTGCCGGCGCCCAGGCGCGCATTGACGGCCTTCTCGCCGCCGACCCCGACTTCCGCAATGACATCGTGTTCCTGCTGGCAGCCACGCTCCGCGACCGCTGCAGGCCGGCAGAGGCCGGCGTGCTGGCGGGTATGGCCAACCGCGCTTCGCTGCCGGTGCTGATGGCAGTGAGCAGGGTGACTGCGGCAGATGCGAGCCTGGATCGTCCGATCTACCAGTACATCCAGCATCGGGCCGACACCGCCAGGTGTGACCAGCCGTTGCGTCTACCCGGTACCGGTGCCGAGGGGCTGCAGGTGGATGTCGAGCGCTATGCGCGCACGTTCCCCGACAGCTACTTCGATCCGCAGCGCAGCAGCGAGCCGCGCGATTTCGGCGGGCACCCGCTGGCAGAACGCGCGGCCAATGCCTGCAACAGCGTGGTCTATTCGGTACTGCCGCTGGGGGGCGTCGACTGGCGTTGCAGCACGCTGCGCAGCACTGCGCGCGCGCAGGTGCGCAGGCTGTGCGAAGACGAACTGCGACGACAGCATGGGCATCTGCATGGCGAGCTGGATGCCGCCGTGGGGCAGGGCATGCAGGCCCCGGTGGTGAGTGCCATCGGCGCGTTGCCGGCCGAGTGCCGCTAGCGTCAATCCTGCCCAGGCAACCTGAACGGTCGGCGTTTCCGTGCTGTAACTATACAGGACATCCGGTATAGTTATGGCGGTATCTCTCCCCCAGGTTCTCCTCATGGCTCTCTCCCAGCCCTTGGCCGGTGCGCCGGCCCTGTCCCGTGCCCGTCGCTGGGCACTGCTGTTCACCGTTGCCGCCGGCCTGTTGCTGGTCACGCTGGACAACTCGGTGCTGTACACCGCGCTGCCCACGTTGACCGAAGAACTGTCGGCCAGCGCCGCGCAGGCGCTGTGGATCATCAACGCCTATCCGCTGGTGATGGCCGGCCTGCTGCTCGGCGCCGGCACGCTGGGCGACCGTATCGGCCATCGCCGCATGTTCATGATCGGGCTGGTGGTGTTCGGTCTGGCCTCGCTGGCGGCCGCCTTCTCGGCCACCGCCGCGCAGCTGATCGGGGCACGTGCGCTGCTCGCGGTGGGGGCGGCGGCGATGATGCCGGCCACCCTGGCGTTGATCGGTCTGAGCTTCCATGAAGAGCGCGAGCGCAACATCGCCATTGCGATCTGGGGCTCGGTGGCCATCGTCGGCGCCGCGCTGGGCCCGATCATCGGCGGCTGGTTGCTGCAGCACTTCTGGTGGGGCTCGGTGTTCCTGATCAACGTGCCGGTGGTGGTGGCCGCCTTCGTGGCCACCCTGGTGCTGGCGCCGGAGGGCCAGCGCGATACCTCGCGGCCGTGGGATCTGTTGTCTTCGCTGCTGGCACTGGCGGCGCTGTCGGGCCTGGTGCTGGCCATCAAATCGCTGATCGCCACACCGCCGTCGTATGCGCTGGGCGCGGCCGCGCTGCTGCTGGCGGTCATCACCGGTGCGGTATTCATCCGTCGCCAGCAGCAGTTGCCGTATCCGCTGCTGGATTTCGCCATCTTCCGCAATCCGGCCTTCCTGGCCGGCACGTTGTCGGCGGTGTTCACCCTGTTCGCGATTGCTGGCCTGCAGTTGCTCACCACCCAGCGTTTCCAGCTGGTAGCGGGGTTCACTCCGCTGCAGGCCGGCCTGCTGGTGTCAGTGGCGGCAGTGGGCAGCCTGCCCAGCGCGCTGCTGGGTGGCAGCCTGCTGCACCGCGTGGGTCTGCGCCCGCTGATCTGCGGCGGCCTGGCGGCCGGTGCGGTGGGCGTGAGCGTCGTGGCCTTCGGCTTCCCGCATGGCCTGGGCTGGGTGGTGGCCGGCATGGCGATCACCGGCGTCGGCATGGGTGCAGCGATTTCGGTGGCGTCCACGGCCATCCTCAACAACGTGCCGCAGCATCGTGCCGGCATGGCGTCGTCGGTGGAAGAAGTGTCCTATGAATTCGGCGGGCTGCTGGCGGTGGCCGTGCTGGGCAGCCTGAGTGCTGCGATGTACACCGCCTTCCTGCCTGCCTCGGCAGACATGCCGGCGATGGCGCGCGATGGTTTCACCCAGGCGCTGCACATGGCACGCGAGGGCGGGCAGGGCGACTGGTTCGCGCTGGCAACGGCCGCCTATGATCGCGGCTACCAGATCGTGCTGCTGGTGATCGCGGCGGTGCTGGCCGCCGGTGCAGTGCTGATCCTGCGGCTGCTGCGCGGGCGCGTGGGCGGCCGCGAGGGTGCGGCCGATCGCGTAAAATAAGCGCCATGAGAACCAGCAAGCGCGACCGCATCCTTGCCGCCGCCGTCAACGTGATCAATCGTGACGGCGTGCGAGCGGTGACTTTCGAGTCGGTGGCGGCCGAGTCCGGGCTGACCCGTGGCGGCCTGCTGTACCACTTCCCGTCGCGTGAAGCGCTGCTGCGCGGCATCGACGAACATCTGGTACAGAACTGGGAAGCCTCGATGGAGGCGCTGCTGGGCAAGCCCGCGGCCGAGGCCAGCGCGTTGGAGCGCTACCGCACCTTTGTGCAGGTATCGGCGCAGAGTGCCACCCGTGCCGAGCTGATGTTCATGCTGGAATCGGTGGACGCGGAGGCCGGCGAACGGCCCTGGGGGCCTGCGGTGAAGCGCTGGGCACCGTCGGCTCCGGCGGAGGGTGCGCATGACCCGGCCGCATTGGACAATTTCGTGGCGCGGCTGGCCGCCGATGGCCTGTGGATCTACGAGGCCATGTACGAAGGGCAACTGGATGACAGCGTGCGTGCCCAGGTGGCCGAACGCATCGCCGGCCTGTTGTCGAATACCGACGGGATGGACCCGGTCGGGAAACCGCTTGCGTAGAGTCGACCGTCAGTCGACTGATCTTCGCGAAAGTCCCGCACTGCGTGCGATGGTCGACCCACAGTCGACCCTACCCAGTCGACCCTTGCCGGCTCGCCAGCCATGCCCGTGGCGATAGCCCGAGCCGCTTGCGGAACGCTTTGGACAGCGACGCTGTATCGGCAAAGCCCGCTTCAATGGCCACCTGCTTGACCGCAACGCCTGCACGCAGCTGAGCGCAGGCCAGGCTCAACCGCCAATCCTGCAGATAGCTGGCCGGCGTGGTCTGCATCACGTCCTTGAAGGTCGCAGCGAATGCACTGCGTGACATGCCGGCGAGGGCGGCCATGTCCGGCAGCGTCCATGCCTGTTGCGGGCGCTGCTGCAGCGCCACCAGCGTGCGTGCCAGACGCGCGTCGGACAGGCCACGCATCAGCCCGTGGCTGACGCCCGCAGCATCGGGATGATCGACCACCCAGCGCAGCACCTGGATCAACGCGACCTCGAACAGCCGGTTGGTCAGCAGGCGCGAGCCGCATCGCTGGCGGTCGGCCTCGGCGAACAGCAACTGCAGCGTGTCGCCCAGTTCGCCGATTGCGGCCAGCGGCACCACCATCACCGGCGGCAGCGACTGCACGACCGGGTTGCGCGCACCGCCGTCGAAATCCAGCGTGGCGCAGGTGAAGTCCGGCCCGTCCAGCGGCGCGTTGACGAAGACATGGTGCAACGGCTGCGGGTACAGCAGCAGGCTTGGCACATCAATCTTCAGCAGTGCAGGCGCAGTGCCGGCGTCCGGATGGCGGACCTCCATCTGCCCCCGCCGCAGGATGTGCAGGAACGCACGCCCTGGCTGGGGTTCGAACACGTGCCGCCCGCACAGCGGCCCGGAGTGGAACAGCGCGGCCTGCACCCGGAAGCGCTCGAGCAGGCTCGAGAGCCGGTCGGGCGGATGCTGAGTGGTGGTGGCATCTGCGTCAGTCATGGACGAATGGACATCAATAGAGGCTTATATGGCCATATTAGTCCTGTCATTCTGTCCAGAATAGCCCTGTCGTCCAATCCCGGGCGCTATTCCAAGGAGCATTGCCATGTCCCGTATTTCCCTGATCGACCCGAACGCCACCACGCCCGACCGCCAGTCCCTGCTGGGCGAGGTCCACGCGGCCTTCGGCGCCACCCCGGCGATGTTCCGGGCCGTGGCCAACTCGCCAGCCGCGCTGAAAAGCATGTGGGGCTCTTTCGGTGCCCTCGGCGGTGGTCGCCTGTCGCCCTTGTTGGGCGAGCAGATCGCCGTGGCCATCGCCAACCGCAATGCCTGCGAGTACTGCCTGGCCGCGCACACCGCGCTTGGTCGCAAGGCCGGCGCCAGCACCGAGCAGATGGCGGCCGCGCAGGTGGGCCAGTCCACTGACCCGGGCACGGCGGCGGTACTGGCTTTCGCGCTGAAGGTGGTGGAGACCCGCGCACAGATCACCCATGCAGACGTGCAGGCGCTGCGTGATGCCGGCTGCGATGACGAACTGATCGTGGAGATCCTCGCCCACGTGGCGCTCAACCTGTTCACCAACTACGTCAACGTGGCATTCGACGTGCCGGTGGACTTCCCGAAGGTGGCGCTGCGCTGAAACGTGGTTCGGCCCGGGTGGCGCGTCCTGCCCGGGCCGCACGCCTCTACCCGGATGTTCCGGCCTGCAACCGCTCCGGGTGCGTATACACATTGAACCCGCTGTCGCGCGCAAACCCGACCAGGCACAGGCCGGCGCTGTTGGCCAGGTCGATCGCCAGCGCCGTGGGCGCCGAGACGGCGGCAAGGACACTGACCCCGGCGCGGACCGCCTTGCTGACCATTTCGTAGCTGGCGCGGCTGGAAATCACCAGCAGGCCACCATCGATGCTGTGCTCGTTGTGGTGCAGGGCGCCGATCAGCTTGTCCAGCGCATTGTGGCGGCCCACGTCCTCGCGGACCCAGCCGATGCGGCCGCCGGCATCGGCCCACGCGGCGGCATGGGTGGAACCGCTCGCTGCATTCATCGGCTGCTGCTGGGCCAGCGTGGCCAGCGCCCGTCGCAGGGCATCGGGGTGGTGGGTGCGGCGCAGGCGTACCGGTGGCAGCGGCCGCAACACGTCTTCCAGTTGCCGCGCGCCACACAACCCGCAGCCGCCGCGTCCAGGCAGAAGCCGGCCGTGGGTTGGATCGAGGCCAGCCGCAGGGGCTTCGGCAACCACGCTCATGTCCAGTTCGATCCCTTCCAGCTGCGGCCGCACCTCGATCGTCAGCAGCTGGTCGGGTGATGCGATCAGGCCTTCGCTGAGCGAGAACCCCAGCGCGAAATCCTGCAGATCACAGGGGCTGGCCATCATCACCGCGAAGATCGTGCCGTTGTAGCGCATCGCCACCGGCACCTCCTCGGCAACCAGGTCGCTGTGCTGCTGCCGGTCGCTGCCCTGCCAGCGCTGCAGCATGCGCAGGGCGGTGCCGGCAGGCGGCGGGACGGACGTCGGCTCGGGCATGCGGCAGATCCTGAAGAAAACGGGAAGGCACGTTGCACTGCGAGAATAGCGCACGGAAACACGATGACGCAGATGTAACCGCTGCGCGGGCACGCTGGTACCGCCCGATCGGGTAATGGCGCGGCAGCGGCGGACGTGCTCGACTGACGGTGCTGCGCTGCGACGTGTGCCACCGGCCGTTGCAGGCCTACCCTCGGTGCAGCGGAGGGCGGCGTGGCCGCTCGATGTTTCGATTCATCACCAGGTACCCGCCCATGTCCGAGCAGAAGCCCCCGCGCTACAAGCCCTACAACCAGCCGGCCGGCGGCTGGGGTGCAGCCGGCGCCACGGCCAAGGTGCTGCTGCAGCAGAGCGTGGTCGGCAAGGGCTCAAAGGCCCTGCTGGCGATGAATCAGCCTGGCGGGTTCAAGTGCCCGAGCTGCGCCTTCCCCGATGCCGACCATCGCAGGAAGCTGGAATTCTGCGAGAACGGTGCCAAGGCCCTGGCCTGGGAGGCCACCCAGCACCGGGCTACCCGCGAACTGTTCGCCCAGCACAGCGTCACCGAACTGATGGCGCAGACCGATTACTGGCTGGAGATGCAGGGCCGGTTGACCGAGCCGATGCGCTACGACGCCGCGACCGATCACTACGTGCCGTGCACGTGGGATGAGGCGTTCGCGATGATCGGCCGCCATCTGCAGGCCTTGGACGACCCCAACCAGGCCGAGTTCTACACCTCCGGCCGCACGCCGAACGAGGCGGCGTTCCTGTATTCGATCTTCGTGCGCGAGTTCGGCACCAATAATTTCCCCGACTGCTCGAACATGTGCCACGAACCGACCAGCCGCGGCCTGCCGCCGGTGATCGGCATGGGCAAGGGCACCATCGTGCTGGACGACTTCGAGCACGCCGAGGCGATCTTCGTGATGGGCCAGAACACCGGCACCAACTCGCCACGGATGATGACCAACCTGGTGGATGCACGTAAGCGCGGCATTCCGATCGTGGCGGTCAACCCCATGCCGGAACGTTCGCTGATCCGCTTCACCGAGCCGCAGGACGTGGTGCAGATGGCCACGTTTGGCTCCACCGAGATCACCAGCGAGTTCGTGCACGTGCGCATCGGCGGCGACCTGGCGCTGATCAAGGGCATGATGAAGGTGATGTTCGAACGCGAGGCGGCAGGCGAGCACGTGCTCGACCGTGACTTCCTGGCCGAGCACACGATAGGCCTGGAGGCACTGCGCGAAGACGTGCAGGCGCAGGACTGGGACGAGATCGTGCGGGTGTCGGGCATCGCGCAGTCGCAGATCCGCCGTTGCGCGGAAATCTACATCCGCTCGCAGGCCACGATCATCTGCTACGGCATGGGCCTGACCCAGCACCAGCAGGGCTCGCGGCTGCTGCAGCAGGTTGCCAACCTGCTGTTGCTGCGCGGCAATTTCGGCAAGCCGGGTGCGGGCATCGGCCCGATCCGCGGCCATTCCAACGTGCAGGGCGATCGTACGGTGGGCATCGACGAGAAGCCCACGGCCCGCTACCTGGATCGGGTGCAGCAGGTGTTCGGCTTCGATCCGCCACGCGAGAATGGTCACCACGTGGTGGAGTCGATTGCGGCGATGCTCGATGGCAACGCCAAGGTGTTCATCGGCATGGGTGGCAACTTCATCCATGCGGTGCCCGATACCGAGCGCGCCTATGCGGCGATGCGCGGGTTGGAACTGACCGTGGGCATCGCCACCAAGCTCAACCGCGGCCATCTGGTACATGGGCGTGACGCGCTGATCCTGCCGGTGGTGGCGCGCTCGGAATGGATCCGCACGCCACTCGGTGAGCAGTTCGTCACCATTGAAGATGCGATGTCCAATGTCACCGCCTCGCGCGGTGTGCTGGAGCCGGCCAGTGACGCTCTGTTGCCGGAAGTGGAGATCGTCTGCCGCATGGCGATGGCGGCGCTGCCGCACAGCCGGGTCGACTGGGCAGCCTACATGCACGACTACGCCGCGATCCGCGACAGGATCGCGGCGGTGTATCCGGAGATCTATGCCGGCTTCAACCAGCGCATCGAGCAGCCGCACGGCTTCCATCTTGATATTCCGCCGCGCCGACGGGTGTGGCCGACGGCCAGCGGCAAGGCCAACATCCTGGTGATGCCCGGCCTGGAGGTGAACGAGCGTGTCGACGACCCGGACATGCTGCGGCTGGCAACCGTGCGCTCGCACGACCAGTACAACACCACCATCTACAGTTACAACGATCGCTACCGGGGCGTCTACAACGACCGCATGGTGGTGTTCATGAACATCGAAGACCGGCTTGCGCGCGGCCTGGACAAGGAGGCGCGGGTCAGCCTGGAAACGATCAGCAGCGATGGCGTCGTGCGCCGCATCGCGGGCCTGACCGTGCTCGATTACCCGATGCCACGTGGTGCGCTGGCTGGCTATTACCCGGAGTTGAATCCGCTGTTGCCGCTGGATTACTACGACCGCATCAGCGGTACGCCGGCGGCCAAATCGATTCCGGTGCGCATGCGTGCCGAACCGGCCGTGTAGTGGCGGGAGCCGTGCCCGACGGCTTGTCTAGCCTTCGCGGTCACTGCTCACAAGGGTGCCATCCAGCAGGACCGGTATGATCTGGGTCCAGCCCCGGCCGTTGTACTCAAGGTTGACCAGGTAGACCCAGTCGCGTGCTGCGGTTTCCGGGTAGACCGTGGTCCCATGCGCGAAACGCTGCAGGTTGATCTCGGTCACCACGAATGCATCGCCGGGGTAGCGCTGCTGCGCATGCGCCAGGGCCAGCGCCGTGGCCTGGTGTGGCGACAGCGGCGGCTCAGCCCGGGCCGGATCGAACACGGGCAGGGCACGCAGGCGGGTGTCGCTCACCTGCCACTGCTCCCGTGTTTCCAGGTCATCACCACTGGCAAGCACGGTCCAGTTCCGGTCCGCTGCCCAGGCAGGCATGCCGACCAGCGCGAACACCAACAACAACAAAGACCGGCGAATGCGTGTCACGGGCAGCTTCCAGGTGAACGTGGGGCATGATGCCATCGTTGCCCACCGTGGCGGGAGCCCAGCCTCGGCTATCATCAGCGGGTGAACCTTCCTGTCCTGCTGCTGCGATTGTTGCTGCTCGTATCACTGGTGCTGAACGCGCCGGTGCTTGCACGTGCGGCAGCCGGCAGCGCTGGGCAGCCCGGAGGCGATCATTGCGTGGCGCCACATGCGACCTGCATGGCCGCCGATGTGGCGCTGCCGGCGTGCTGCGCCGAGACCGCCACGGGCATGTGCAACGGCGAGGGATGTGAGTGCAGCGCGGCCAGCGTTGCGGTGCCGCTGTTGCCGCGCGATGCCAGTGCGTCGCCCCGGCAGGATCGGCCGGGCCGCACGGCGTCGCGCGACCACCCGTCTCCTGTACTGCCGCCGCTGATCCGCCCGCCGATCGTCTGATCGGGTGCAGGCACGCCTGCCTGCAGCATCACTGAACATTCCCCAACACACACTGCCTGCGCGATGTCTTCGCGCGGGCGGCGCACTGTCGCGCCCGATACCGCAAGGATCACTCTTTCATGAAGCGTCTACTCACTTCCAGCCTGTTGCTCGGCACCATCCTGACCGCCACGGCCTGCGCCGCTGCCACCGATTCCAGCGCTGTTCCGCCCGCTGAAGCCGCCGCTTCCCCGGCCGCCATCGATCCGGCAATGCCCGTTGCCATCGTGCACAAGACCGCCAGCTGTGGCTGCTGCGGCATCTGGGCCGACCACCTGAAGGCCGCCGGCTTCCAGGTGGACGTGCGCGATACCGACGACATGCATCCGGTCAAGGCACGCCTGGGTGTGCCGCTGGGCAAGGCCTCCTGCCATACCGCCGAGATCGGCGGCTATGTGGTGGAAGGGCATATCCCGGCCGCTGACATCAAGCGACTGCTGGCCGAGCGACCGGCCGCGCGTGGCCTGGTGCTGCCGGGCATGCCGGCCGGTTCGCCGGGCATGGAAATGCCGGATGGCTACGTGCAGTCCTACACCGTTGAGCTGGTGCGCGCCGACGGCAGCACCGAGCCGTTTGCCCAGCACGGGCAGGGCGGCTGACCGGCACCCTTCGGGCCGTGTTGAGCCGAGCGCACGCTCGGCTCAACAGCATCAGCGGGCCGCGGCTGTTTCCTTGGCCAGCTGTGCATCGAACCTGCGCTCGGCATCATCGGCGTAGCCCCGGCAGGTCATTGCGTTGCGTCCGCCATCTGCGCCTGCGGCATAGTCCCAACCGCTGCTGCCCGGATGCGGGGTGAGCAGCACATCGCAGGGCAGGGCACGCACGGTGGCGAAGCTGCGGCGATAGTCGTCCACCAGGCGCGGGTAGCGCGGGTTGTTCTGCAGCCGGTAGCCCGGCGCGCTCAGGCTGTCGGCATAGGCGATGCGCACGGGTTTGCCGTTGCGGGTGTCGGTCCAGGTCCAGGCGGTACTGCCAGGCGTATGCCCGGGCATGAAATGCGGGGTGAAATCGATGCCCCCCAGCGTCACCACCTCACCGTCCATGATGATCCGGTCTGCGGCCGCTGGCGGATAGGTGATGTCGTTGCCGAAGTGCAGGTCGTCGCTGCCGCCACGTGCAAGCAACACGGCCGATTCGGCATTGGCCACGATCCGCGCGGCAGTCTGGCGCTTGAGCGCGGCGACCGGTCCGGCGTGGTCGGCATGGGCATGGCTGAGCAGGATCAGGCGCAGCTCCTGCGGTGCGACACCGCGCACCTTCATGTTGCGCAGCAGGTGCTCGGCCATCTGCGGCATGCCGCCATCGATCAGCACCGCGCCCTGCGGGGTCTGCACCAGCAGCGCGGTCAGGTTGGCGGTTCCGATCTGCCAGGTGTGGTCGGCAATCTGCAGCGGCGCCATCGGCTGCAGCCAGGATGCGTCCACGGTGTAGGCGCGCAGCTGCGGAAGGGGGGCTTCGGCAGCGTTGGCGTGGGTGATCGGAAGTACTGCGGCAAGCGTGAGGGCGAGTATGTGCGGGCGCATGTGAAGGGGTTTCGGGACGGTGAATCGAGGCTAGCACGGCGCTTTCCGATGCCGTTTCGATGATTCCTCATGCCTGCCATGAGCCGGGGTTGCGGGTGCCGGAAGATGGGCGCGACAACTGCCGTGAAAGGGCGATGCAGTTCGCAACGTGTTCGCATCGCACGGGGTAGCCTGCATCGACCACAAGGAAGGAGCAGGCGCATGTGCATTGTGTGCAATCCAGGAGCCGCAGCATTCCTGCAGGCACGTCGCGAGTTTCTGGGAGGGATGGTCGGGTTGGGTGCGGCGGCGCTGGTGGGGTCGGCCGTACCGCTGGCAGCGTTCTCCGCTACACCGGCGCCGAACCTGGCAGGGCCGGCGGATCGGATCTTCCATGGCGGTCCGATCCATACGCTCGGGCCGAAGGGCAAGGTGCAGGCTGTCGCGGTTCGCCAGGGGCGGATACTGGCCACGGGCAGCCACGAGGAAGTCATGCTGCATCGGGGGCGGCAGACCGAGCTGGTCGACCTGCGCGGCAGGGCGCTGCTGCCAGGCTTCATCGACCCGCATATGCACTCGGCGATGGCGATGCTGTCCGACTGGGTGGACGTGACACCGTTCAGTACCCGCACGCTGGCCGAGGCGCTGACGAAGATCGGTGCCGCCGCGAGTGCGAGCCAACCCGGCGAATGGGTGGTTGCGCAGGGCATCGATCCCTCGCTGATGCCCGGTCAGGCCATCACGATGCAGGCACTGGATGGCGTTGCGGCCAGTAATCCGGTGTTCGTGCTGGAGTCCAATGGGCATATCGCCTACAGCAACACGAAAGGATTTGCTGCAGCCGGTGTCACCGATGCAACGCCCGATCCGGACCAGGGGCGCTACGACAGAGCGCACGGAAAGCTCACGGGGCGCATGCAGGAATCTCCTGCGATGAAGCCATTCATGGCAGTAATGCCGATGCCCAGCTCAGCACGCTATGCCGAGCTGATCCAGCAGTTGTTCGCGGACGCGACCAAGGCGGGCTGCACCAGCCTGCACGACGCAGGCATTGGTACCGGCGGCACGTCGGATCTGGACGTGCTCAATGCAGTGATGGCGAAGAATCCACCCATCCGCTATTCGGGATTCCTCACCTCCGATCTGATGGACGACTGGATCAAGCGTGGCCTCAGACCGGGCGACGGCAATGATCGATTCCGCCTGACCGGTATCAAATTCTGGTCTGATGGCTCCAATCAGGCGCAGACAGGCTATCAGCGCGAGAACTATCTGGGTTCGGACAAGCGAGGGGCATTGAACTATACCGAATCCCAGTTGACGGCTGGAGTGCAGCGCGCCCACGACTTCGGTTGGCAGGTAGGAATCCATGCCAATGGTGATGCGGCAATTGACACCACGCTGAACGTCTATCAAGCGGTGCTGGCAAAGACCGCACGGACCGATCATCGCCATCGCATCGAGCACTGCAGCGTGCTGCATGCTGAGCAGATCGTCCGCCTGGGCGAGCTCCAGGTTTCACCTTCGTTCCTGATCGGGCACGTGTACTACTGGGGAAAGGCCTTTCGGGACAACATCCTCGGCCCGCAGCGTGCCGATCTCTACGATCCCTGCCGGTCGGCGCTGCTGGGCGGCCTGCGCATCTCGCTGCACTCCGATTTCAACGTCACCACCATCGAACCGTTGCGCTACATCGACAACGCGGTGAACCGGCGCATGCGTGACGGCGGCGAAGTGCTGAATCCAGATGAGTGCATCAGTGTCGAACAGGCGCTGCGTGCAGTGACCATCGATGCGGCATGGCAATGCCGGGTGGACGACATCGTCGGCAGCCTCGAGCACGGCAAGTATGCGGACATGGTCATTCTTGATCGCGATCCGCTGGCGATCGATCCGGCAAGGGTTATCGACCTGAAGGTGATGGAGACCTGGCTGCAGGGTGAGCGTCGCTACGCAGCGTGACCGGCAGATTGCAGAGGGGCCCGGGGCAACGCTGCCCCGGGCCTTGCGCGAGATCAGTACCGGTACTGCCACCCCAGTGTCAGCACGCGCCCGCGCCCGGAGAAATAACTCGGGTTCGATGGCGTGGTCTGCGAGTAATAGCTGATGTACTGCTTGTTGGCCAGGTTCTGCACGCCCAGGGTGAAGCTGTGCTTGTCCAGCGCGTAGCGGGCGACCAGGTCAAGGGTCGTGTAGCCCTTGAACGAGGCCACCGGCGCGCCGCGCAGGTCGAAATCGCGATCGAAGGCATGGCTGGCCTGCAGGCGGGTACTCAGCTGCGAAGTCCACGCCTGCTCCCAGAACGCGGTGAGGCGGTTGGGCGCGATGTTGACCCCGGCCAGGTCGCTTTCCAGGCGACCGTCGAGGTCGGCATCGTAGCGACCATTGGCGCGTGCATAGCCCAGGCCCAGGCGGGCATCGCCGAGGAGCAGGCGCAGGTTGGTCTCGAAACCTTCCACGCGGGTGGCCTGGCGCTGCACGTTGTAGGCGTCGATGCCAGCGTCATACACCAGCACCGAGCCCAGCTTGGATTCGGAGGTGTAGTAGGCGATGTCACCGCTGAAGCGGCCGTCGTCGTACTCCAGGCCGATCTCGCGGTTGTCCGACACCACCGGCGAGAGGTCGACCAGGCTGTCCACGCGCTGGCCGTCGCGGTTGATCGCGCGCAGCACGCGGCCGACATCGGCCACGGTGTAGCCCTCCGAGTACGACGCGTAGGCGTTCAGCCGGTCGTTGATGTACCAGACCGCACCGAAATTGGGCAGGGTCTCGCTCATCGTCGGCTTGCCACCGGCCACCTTGCGTGCGCCGTAGCGCGGCAGCGTGGTGTAGTCGCCCACCTCCAGCTCGCCCTTTTCGTAACGCAGCCCGCCGGACAGCATGACGTGGTCGCTCGGCCACCAGTGCAGCTGCAGCAGCGGCGACAGGCTCTGGTAGGTGGTCAGCGGCACCCAGTTCATGCCACTGGCCAGCAGCACCTGGTGGGTGCGGTCGCGCAGGCCGTCCAGGCCCAGGGTCACGTCCAGCGAGGTATCGCCGATGCGGCGCCAGCTCTGGGTCAGTTTGAAGCCGCGCTTGTCCGATTCGTTCTGGGTCTGGTCCCACGCCGCGTTGGCGCCGGTGTTGCCCCACGGGTCCCATTGGCTGGCGCCGTAGCGTCCCTCGAAATCAACCGCGAAGGCCTGTGCCAGGAACTGGCCACCGAACAGGTCGGCATTGCTGTAATCCAGGGTCAGCGAGCGCGAGCGGTTCATCGGCGGGTCGAGCGGTGTGTCGCCGGGCACCGAGGTGGCCGGGCGGCCGCTGCGGAAATTGCCATCCACCGGCAGGTAATTGTCGAGCCCGCGCAGCTCGTAGCGGTTGGCCATCAGCTGCAGGCGCTGGCCCTCGGCGAGGGTCCAGCCGACCTTGGCAAAGACGTTCGTCGAGGTCGAATCCATCAGCTCGCCCTGCGCGTTGATGCCGATCGCGCGGCCGTTGCCGTCGTAGTACAGGCCCTGGCGCTCGTGGGCGAGGCCGGCCACGAGGTCGAACTGCTGGCCACGCACGCCGACCAGCGCCGAGGCGCGCTGGCCATCATCGTCGCGGCGCCCGGGAGAGGCGGCGGTGAGTGACAGGCTGCTGTCGAGCAGGAAGGCGCCGGGCTCGGCAGGTGCGCTGCGGGTGATGATGTTGACGATGCCGCCAGTGCCACCGATGCCCTGCAGTGCGTTGGCACCATGGATGACTTCAATGCGTTCGATCATCGCCGGATCGATGGTGTGCGAATCGCGCGAGCCATCGCGCAGCGGGGTGGACTGCGGTACGCCATCGACCATGTACAGGATGCCGCGGCCGCGCATGCTCTCGCCGTAGTTGGACATCTTCTCGCGGGCAGGAGCAAACGCCGGTATCTGCGAAGACAGCACGCGCGACACATCCGAACCCAGCGCCAGCTGCTGCTGGATGTCCTCGCGGGTGAGTACGGTGATGGTGTTGGGCATGGCGGTTTCGCCCTGCGGCATGCGCGCGGTCGATGCCGAGACCGTAACGCGCGCCAGCGAGGTCGTGGTGGCCGACGGCGCCGCCGCCGGTGTCGCCCGGGCCTGGGTGCTGGGCTTGGCAGGTGCCGCTGCGGCACTGACCACGAACACACCCGGCGAACGCTCCTGCATCGCCAGGCCGTGCCCGGCCAGCAGGCGCTGCAGCGCGTCGCGCGGGGTGTAGCGGCCGTCCAGCGCGGGCGCGGTGCGACCGCTCACGCTGTCGGCGGCGAACAACAGCTGGATACCACTCTGCCGGGCCAGCGTGTTGAGCGAAGCCTGTAGTGGGCCGGCTGGCAGGTGCAGCTCCACCGTGGCGGGCGCGCTGGACTGTGCCGCAGCGGGCAGGGCCGCGCACAGGCAGGCAGCGAGCAGGGTGGGGGCCAGCCGGCGCAGGGCGGCAGGCGGAACGGGGCGGGTCATGCGGGGGGTCCTTCGGAAGGGTTCAAGCACTTGCCGGATGGGACGGCGCGCAACCCACCCTTGGCGTGCGGCTCAATCGCGGGCGCGCAGGTGCAGGCTGCCGTCGGTGCCCCGGTGCACCTGCACCGGCAGGATGTCCGGCAGCAGGGCAACGGCCGTCTCGGCACGATCGGCATCGAACACGCCCGAGACCTGCAGCGGACCCAGCGCCGGGTCGTCCAGTACGATCGGACGATCGTGATAGCGCTGCAGGATGCGCAGCACCTCGGCCAATGGCAGGCGGTCGAACTGCAGGCGGCCTGAGGTCCAGTCGGCCCGGTCCGGATCCACCGCTTCGGGCGGGGACAGCGATCCTGGCTGGGCCAGCAGGCGCTGGCCGGGTTTCAGCCGCTGCTCGGTGCCAGCGCCGTCCACGCTGACACCAACCTCGCCGCGCCACAGCGTGACTTCGCTCAGATCACCCTGGCGGTCAACGTCGAACACCGTGCCGTAGTTGCGCACCCGCACCGGACCGGCATCGACCTGGAAGCGCCGCCACGTCGAGTGCTGCACCTCGAAGCGCGCGTGACCCTGTGCCAGCAGCACCTGCCGCGAGCGCAGGTGGCGACGCACCTGCAGGTGGGTTCCCGCGTCGAGCAGCACGCCGCTGCCGTCCGGCAGCGTGATCCGGCGACGCTCGCCCACGGCGGTCTGGTAGTCACGCACCTGCCAGGCCGGGTCGGCCAGCAGCAGCGCGCCCAGGGCCAGCAACAGCACGGGCAGCACCCGCTTTGCACCCGGTCGGCCGTGGCGTCGCCGCAGCGCCTCAGGGTCCGGTAGCGGGAAGCGCTCCTTGAGTGCCTGCCGATGCTGGTCGAGCACGTCCTCGGTGGATGCTTCGGCGGGCGCCGGCGTTCCCTGATCGGGGGCGGCAGGGTTCACCGCAGCGCACCGTGCAGCCGGCAGTCGGCCATGGCCAGGCGCAGGTGGCGTTCCACCGCCTTCAGGCCAATGCCCATCCGCGTCGCGACTTCGGCCTGGGGCAGCGCGTGGATCTTGTGCAGGATGAACACCTGTTGCCGCCGGCAGGGCATGCCTTCGATGGTGCGGGTCAGTCGCTGCAGTGCCTGCTGGCCCTGCGCCTGCCGCTCGGGACCGGCGCGCTCGCACGCACTTTCGGGCAGCTCGGCACGCGGCTCCGCCCAATGCCGGCGCAGATCTTCGGCACGGCAGCGATCAACCGCCGCGTCGTGGGCGATCCTGCGCAGCAAGGCGATGGGTTGGCGGGCGTCATGCATGGCGGGACGCTCCAGCAGGCGCACGCAGACATCGTGCACCACTTCCCGGGCCAGCCCGGGCGAGCGGAACCGGCGATGCAGGTAGTCCACCAGCTCCTCGTAATGGCGCACCAGCGAGGACACCAGCGGCAACGCGGGCGGGCGGGGAAGTGTCGGCTGGGACATCCGGACGGGCAGCAAGGGTGAAAGGCGGGCGCGGGGAGGTCATCCCTGCGCGATGACGCAATACTAATGGGAACTGTTCTCGTTCGCCATGCCGCGATCACGGCGGTGATTGTTCGCCCCCGCTGGAAAGTGAATCCACGATCATCGGCTGGAGCGCAGAATCAGCCACGGCTAGCCTGCCCGCAGGCTCAAGGAGGTGGACCATGCATGTGCTTCTGGTGATGGTGGGCGGCGTTCTGCTGTTGGGGGTGTTCCTGCTGTTCGGGCGTCTCTGGAGCGTGGGAACCTCACAGCTGCCCACGGCCCTGATCGCGTTCATCGCGACCTGGCTGCTGGTGACGGTGGCCAACCTGTGGGTGGGTGTCAGCAAGGCCGGTTACGGGATGCGAGAAGAACTGCCGATCCTGCTGCTGGTGTTCGCGGTGCCGGCCCTGCTGGCCGGCCTGCTCTACTGGCGCCTGGCGCGCTGAAGGATGGCCATGCGCACACCCCTGCGATTGCCGGCGCTGCGCCAGCGCGACGGCCACCACGCCCGCGTGACCTACGAAGAGCTGTTCTTCGACCTGGTCTATGTGTTCGCGGTCACCCAGCTCAGCCACCACCTGCTGCACCACCTGGATCTGGCCGGCGTGCTGCAGACCCTGGTGCTGTGGTTCGCGGTGTGGCTGGGTTGGCAGTACGCGTGCTGGGTCAGCAACTGGTTCGATCCGCAGGCACCGCGCATCCGCGGCCTGCTGTTTGCCACCATGCTGCTGGCCTTGTTGATGTCCTCGTCCATTCCCGAGGCCTTCGCCGCACGTGCCTGGGTGTTTGCCGGGGCCTACGTCACGATGCAGGTCGGGCGCACCGCCTTCGTGCTGATCGAGGTCGGTCGCACGCACCCGCTGGCGCCGAACTTCCGCCGCATGCTGGCCTGGGTGAGCGTGTCGGCCTGCTTCTGGCTGGCAGGTGCGGCAGCCGAGGGCAATACACGGCTGGCGCTGTGGGCGGTGGCCGTGGCCTGCGAATACGTCTCGCCGATGTTCGGCTTCGCGTTCCCGGGATTGGGCCGTTCGCACACCCGTGAGTGGACCATCGAAGGCGGGCACCTGGCCGAACGTTGCCAGCTGTTCGTCATCGTCGCACTGGGTGAGACGCTGCTGGCGACCGGTGGCGTGCTCAGCGAGGTCGAACAGTGGAGCGGGGCGGTGGTGTCGGCGGTGCTCGCCACCTTCGCCGGCACGATCGCCATGTGGTGGCTGTACTTCGGCATCTCCAGCCGCGACGCCACCGAGGCCATCAGCCACGCCGAAGACCCGGGCCGGATGGGTGCCAACTTCCACTATGTGCACGCGCTGCTGATCGCCGGCATCATCGCGACCGCCGTGGGCAACGACCTGGTGATGGACCATCCGCACGCCGCGGTGACGCCGGTGTACGCGGCCATGCTGGTCGCCGGGCCATTGATCTACCTGCTGGGCAGTGCGCTGTACAAGCGGGTGGTGTATGGGCGCGCACCGTACTCGCATCTGGTCGGCGCGCTGGCGCTGGTCGTGCTGGGTGTCCTGCTGCTGCAGACCCATCTGCTGGCCGCTGGCTGGTTGACCAGCGCGGTGCTGCTGGCGGTGGGGTTGATGGATACGCGGTTGAAGCACCGCCTGCAACGGGCGTGATCCTGTCCGGTATCCAGCGCTCTGCCGTCACCCTCTGCCGTCTGCGGTGAGCTGGTCGAGCGCGGCGGCCATTGCCGCCAGCTTGCCGACCGTGTTGAGGTTGCGGGCGGTGCCGTGCTGGGCATGGGGAATGCGCAGGCGCGAGTCGGCCATGCCGTCGCCATAGTGGATGAAGATCTCGCGGGTACCCAGCGCCAGCTGCTCATCGCGCAGGCCGGTCACCCCGGTCAGGGGATCGGCGGGCAGAGCGGCATCCACGAACAAGGCGACCACGCGATTGCCGGCGGCATGCGGAAACGGATTGCGGGCGGCAACCGCCGCGATCTCGGCTGCCGATCGCACCAGCACACCCACCGGCTTTCCGGCATAGGCCTGCAGCCGATGGCAGAGGGCCTGCCGCACGCCGGCTTCGTCAAGTCCGCTGCGGAACACCACGTTGCCGCTGGCGATATAGGTGCGGACGTCGCTGAAGCCGGCGTCCTCGCACATCGCCACCAGTTCAACCATCGGCAGCTTGCCGGTGCCACCGACATTGACCGCGCGCAACAGTGCGACATGCACGCTCATGGGGTGCCTGCCTGCAACCGGTCGTACAGGCGCACCAGGTCGACCAGCGTGCGTGCGCCCATCTTGCGCATCACCTGCGCGCGGCGCACCTTCACCGTGATCTCGCTCACCCCCAGGTCGCCGGCGATCTGCTTGTTGAGGCGGCCGCGCACCACGCCGTCGACGACCTCGCGCTCGCCCGCGTTGAGGGTGTTCCAGCGTTGCTGCAGGCCATCAAGTGCTTCACCGTCGCGGCGGCGCTGGCGATCGATCTCGATGCCCTTGTGGATCGCATCAAGCAGCTCCTGGTCGCGGAAGGGCTTGGTCAGGAACTCGATGGCGCCGTCCTTGATCGCGTTGACGCCCATTGCGATGTCGCCATGGCCGGTGATGAACACCACCGGCAGCTGCAGGCCATGGCTGGCCATCGTGCGATGGAACTCCAGCCCGCTCTGGCCGGGCATGCGCACGTCCAGCACCAGGCACGCCGGTGCATCCTCCAGCGCGTGCTCCAGCAATGCCTGGGTCGAGGCGAACGCATGCACCCGCAGGCCCATCGAGGCGAGCAGGTCTTCCAGCGCCGCGCGTACCGAATGGTCATCGTCAACCACATACACGATGGGTGCCGGCTCGACGGGCGGCGGCAAGGGCTTACGCATGGTCGTTCTCCGTTGCCGCAGGCAGATCAAGGATGAAGCACGCACCGGCGCCGCTGGGGCGCTCGGCACGGATGTGGCCGCCATTGGCCTCGATCATCGAGCGGCTCAGGCTGAGACCCAACCCCAGGCCGTGCGATTTGGTGGTCCAGAACGCGTCGAACACGCGCTCGGGATGCTCGGCCGGCAGGCCGATGCCGCGATCGCGGATGCTCAACGCAATCCGCTGGCCAGCTTCGCGTGCAGTGACCAGCGACAGGCGTCGATCCGCCAGTGCGGTCGAGGCCATCGCGTCCACCGCATTGAGGATCAGGTTGCCGATGACCTGCTGCACCTGCACCCGGTCGGCATGCACGGGCGGCAGGTCCGCGCCGAACATCAGCGCTACGGTGATGGAATGGCGCTCCAGCTCGCCGCGCGACAACGCCAGCATTTCCTCCACGGCCAGGTTGAGGTCGAATGCCCGGCGTTCAGGTGAGGCGCCTTGGGTGAGACTCCGGATGCGGGCAATCACGTCACTGGCGCGATGGGCGTCGGCGACGATGCGGGCAATGGTCTGCCGCGCTTTTTCCAGGTTGGGCGGGTCCTGCGCCAGCCAGCGTTGGCTGGCCTCGGCGCTGCTGGCGATGGCTGCAAGCGGCTGGTTCACTTCGTGGGCGATGGAGGTGGTCAATTCGCCCACGGTGGATGCCCGCGCGACCCGCAACAGGCGCGCCTGCGCTTCCTGCACGGCGGACTTGGCCGCTTCCATCTTCAGTGCAAGATACGTTGTGATGGCGATCACCAGCATGCCGATCGCCGAATTGACCAGGCCGATCCGGTAGGTGCCAAAGCGGGTCAGGAAGAAGCTGATGCCAGTCAGGGCGATGCACAGCGCGGCCAGTGTGATCAGGCCGCGCGCGCCGAGGACCCGCGATGCGGCGAGGATGACCGCAGCGTAGAAGCATGCGGCCGCCACTGCGTAATCGGTAACGGTGTCGAGCAGGAAGATCGCCGCCATCACGACGATCAGGGCCAGCAGCAGCAACGGGCGGCGGGGCGACAGCGATGGCATCGGGATGGCTCCCTGGCGTGGGGTGGAAGAATAGCAAAGCCGCCTTCGGTGGATGCCGGCCTTGCTGGATGCCGGCCGTGGTGGATACCGGGCTTGGTGGGTGCCGACCGCTGTCTCTTATACACATCTCCGAGCCCACGAGACACTCGCTAATCACGTATGCCGTCTTCTGCATGAAAAAAAAACTTGGGGGGGGGGGGGCGGGGGGGGGG